>CAMKDB010000053.1 GCA_946411155.1 uncultured Faecalibacterium sp. | reverse complement strand
TCTATTATGACACCAGAGGCAGACAGGTCGGCAGAAGCGCCGAAAGCCGTGGCAGGACGGTCTTCTATGACGAGAAGGGCAGAGTATCCGGAAGCGGCAAAAAGGATTCCCTGACCGGTCATACGGAATTCCGGGACAAAAAGGGAAACCTTCTATATACGGATCACAGAAAAACCGGTATGGATGCCCGGATGACTTTCTACAAACGTGTTACCGGCGGAAGATCGGATGCGTCCGGATGTCTGACAGGCGTGCTGATGACGGTCGGCGTGCTCTCCGGTGCGCTGCTGATGATCTTCCGTTGACCGTTTCTGAAAACAGAACAGTTAAGAAGATGCAGAGGATGATATGATTCTTGTTGCGGCTCTTTTGATTTGTGTTGGAATCTCATACCTGCTTTATCGATGGATCAGGAAGCAGAATGAGAACAAGCCGGGATACAGTGAAAGCTGCAAAACGGCGTTGAAAAATGGCATGATCACCGCTTTCCCGGTGGTCGGCTGTGCGCTGGTCCTGCATATTCTGGGAAATGCTGCAGGGCTTCAGAATGCGCATGTGCTTCTTCGGGAGGCATACAAGGACATTATCCTTGCGGCTTTTCTGGAAGAATTCTTCAAGTATCTGTTCTTCCGCAGAGTGGTGCGGAAGACAGTGTGCGAATATTCCTGGTATGACCTGACCGCGTTCATGGTCATCGTCGGACTGGGATTCGGCATGTTGGAGTCTGTAGAATACATGCTGGTCTCCGGACCGGGACAGCTTCTGGTGCGTGGCGTCCTCGCCATGCATGGAGGGTTCGGATTCCTCATGGGATACTACTACGGTAAAGCGAAGTATACCGGAAAGACGAAATATCTGGTGCTCTCCTTCCTGCTTCCGTTCCTGATGCATGGGATCTATGACTATACGCTGACGGAAGAACTGGAAGCAGTGAGCGATGTCTTCATCTTTATCCCGGTCACGATCGCGATGCTGGCGTTCGTATTGCTCATCCGGATGATCGTGTTCTTCCGGAAAGCAAAGAACAAAGAGGAATTTATGATACCGCTGCATACGGAACAGGCAGAAGCGGTGAAAAACAAGTAATCAATCCTGCTGGATGGAAGGGAGTTGGAGCGGATGGAGAAAAAGCGGATCACGGATATCCATTGTCCGAATTGCGGTGCCCCGGCAAAATTCGACATCATTCGGCAGAGGTATCTGTGCGGGTACTGCGGTGGCAGCGTCGGGATCTCCGAAGCGCTGCAGCAGAAGCAGGGATTCCGTAAACTTCAGGGCGACAGGATCAGGAATTCCGTGAAGCAGTTCCGGTTGTTCCACGCATCCTGCAGCGGCTGCGGCGCCGAGATCGTCTTCGAAGAGAACGAGGCGCTCTCCGGATGTCCTTTCTGCGGCAGAAGTCTTGTCCGGACCGAATATCTCAAGATCACTGATATGCCGGAAAGCATCATTCCCTTTGCAGTCACGGAGGATGAGGCAAAGGAGCTGCTGAAAAAATGGTGCAGGAGTAACCCGGGAAAACCGGAAGCGAAGCAGTTGTCCAAACTGACGGGAGAACTGAAAGGTTTTTACCTGCCATATGAAATGGTCCGCGGTCCTGTACACATGACGGTCAGCCGTATGGACAGCAGCAGAGCGTACTTCTGCCAGGGCTTCGTCAACGATGAGTTCGTCAACCGGTCCAGTCAGCTGGACAACCTGCTTCTGGACGGGATGGAACCGTACGATCTGGACGCACTGACTGAGTTCGATTTCGGCTATGTGGCGGGACACCGGGTCAAGATCTCCGATATCTCGGATAAGGAACTGACTTCCCGCGTGAAGGAAGAGACAGAGGAGGTCTACACCCCTGCTGTCCGGAAAGTGCTGGAGAGCAAGGCGGTGGAACTGAGCGCAAACGTCAGTTCCGCGTTCCGTCTTCCGGTACTGCTGCCGGTCTACTATCTCCGTGAGGGAGATCTGATGGCGGCTGTCAACGGTCAGACCGGGAAAGTCAGCGTGCGCGCACAGAAGGAATCCCGGTATTATTTCCTCCCCTGGTGGCTGAAAGCGATCCTCGCGACACTGGCGTTTACCGCCGTCACCGGCTGCGCGCTGTACGCTTTCGGAATGAATGGCGGAAGCAGTATGCTCATTTCCGGTATGCTGGCGATCTTCTATCTGATCGTTACGCTCTGTTATTTCTCGGACACGGTGCGCAATTCCTTCTCTGTTGTATCGGGAAGGGAGATCTTCACCTCAGGCGACAAAAACCTTGTGAGGGAACAGGGAAAACTTGTGTTCAGCGACCGTATTCTGGAAAGAAAAGTCGTTCCTCCGGTCTTTTTTGAGGACCTGGACGGAACGTCTCAGCCGGTGGAACTGCGGTTCACCACGCCAAGGAGAGTCCTGCGGATCGCGCTGCTGTGTATCGTCGCTCTGTTCCTTCCTGTCATACTGGCCCTTTTCCTCAACGGTTTTGATTTTCAGCGGCTGGAACTTGGCGGTTCAGCGGTCTGGTTCTGTATTGCGGTCCCGGTCGTGCCTATATATCTGCTCAAGTTCGGGATCGTGGAGCTTCACGACAATCCGTGGATCTATACCCGGACAGACAAAGGAAAGAAGAAACGGTACAGGCAGAAACACGAGATCCGGATCACGTGGAATGGCGTCAAAGAAGTTTTGCGCGTTCTGTTCGTTCCGCCGGTCAGTCTGGCGGTATGGTTCGGGATCCTCTGCTTCTTCATGTGTGTGTATCTGACCGCTTTCGGATTCGACTGAAGATATCTGAGGACATCGAAGGTAATATGAAAATGAGGCTGTATCCGTCCTCGATGGGCAGGATACAGCCTGTTTGTTTCTGATGATATGGAGAACGGTCAGTCCTTGTCTTTCCTGATGCTGTCGGATACCGGTTCTTTGAAGGAATAAGGGCGGAGCAGAAATCCGTAGAGGGAACAGATCAGGACCGCAGTGACACCGAGCAGAAAGATGACCATGCCTGCCCCAGCGCCTTTCTCAGCGCCGAACAGGCGGACCGGCAGACTGTCCGGACTGCTGGTACGGATCAGCGGTTCAAATACATGATCCGTCAGGAAACCGCCCAGCAGATATCCGACAGGGATCGTGAAGAACTGCAGTGTATTGCGGCAGGCATAGACTCTGCCCTGCATCTCCGCGGGGATGGAACTGCGTACGACAACGTCCATGCTCGCGCTCATGAACGATACCGGGAAGTAACCGAGGAACTGCGCGACACACCAGAGCCACGGCCGGTTTGTGAAGGGCATCAGGAAGTTGTCCGCCGTAAGGGAGAAGACCATCGTGTACAGGATCATGCGGACCCGGTCGCGCGGAGCGGGGAGAGCGGATACCGCAAGGCTGCCCAGCAGCATGGAAGCTCCTGCTGCCGCCGTGACAAGTCCGAGTGCGGCTTCTCCTCCGGCACGATTCGGCAGGATATATGCGGGGAGCACAGCGTCAAAAGCGGACGCCACCAGATTTACGCCTGCCAGGAACTGGATCAGAAGGAACACGAGGCGGTGATCCCTGAGATATGCGAGACCGGAACGTACCGAATCCGTCAGGGAAGCCTCTGCATGAGCCGGCTGTCCGGAAGGAACGTCAGGCAGTTTTATAAAGAAAGCAAGCGCAAGAAATGCGATCAGAAAGGTGAAGAGGTCAACCGCTGCGACCAGGCGGACGCCGCCAAGGGAATAGAGAGACGTGGCAAGCACCGGCTGGAACACGGAGATCAAAGACCGGGAGAGAGACATCAGCCCACTGGTCCTGTGAAAAGCGTCTTTCGGGGTGATCAGCGTGAACGCCACATTGCTCGCCGGATCCTGGACCGTATTCATCAGGCCGGTCAGGATATTGAGCACATACAGGTGCCAGGGACACAGTCTTCCGTTGACCAGCAGGAACAGGGTGCAGACCGTACAGCAGGCAGCGAAAGTGTCGCATGCCAGCATCGTTTTTTTCTTATCCCAGCGGTCGGAGAGCGCTCCGGCGAAGATACTGACCGCAACATAGGGCACGTAGGAATAGACCATCAGAAAAGCAGTGCGCAGCGCGGACCCTGTGGACTGATACAGCCAAAGTGTCAGAGAGAATGTAGTCATGGCGCTTCCCAGTTGGGAAAGACTCTGTGTTGACCACAGGATATAGAATTGTTTCAGATTATTCGGTGTATCAGGCATATAGCGGCGCTCCATGATCCCCCGTCTGCGGAAGACGGATCCATCTTCCCGCACCATTATAATGGATAATTATTGATGATGTACATATTCAGGACGGACCCGTCAGGTGAGCGTTTTGCCCATCTTTTTCGTATATGTGGTGAAAAGAGGTGATGGCAATGAGAAGAACGGGAATGATTTTCCTGATCTTGCTGCTGATCCTGCTGCTTGCGGGATGCGGCACCGTGATAGAAGAACATGCAGTCGCGCCGGAATCGGAACCTGTAACGGATTCCCATGTTAATAAGACCATTTCTGGAGAGGAACTGGTCACCAGGACCGCATATGCCAACTGGTCTGACGACGGCAGTATCATATCCGGAAGTCTGAACGGTATACGCATGCTCGAGAGTTCGGTAAGGCATATTCCTGTGTTCCTGATCCGTTCGCGGAGTGAACTGGAGGCGTTCCGGAAAACCTACAGCGGCCTGCTCACAATGGACAAGGGGTATCAGGGATTTCCTTCATTCGATGACGCTGTCTCAGGATTTGACGACGTGTTCTTCTCCGAACGCTCCCTGATGATCGCCTATGAGTCGACCAGCAGCGGCTCTTTCCATTTCCGTGTTTCAAAGGTCGTCATCGATGGGGACGAAGCGTATATGGAGGTGGAACAGACCAATAATCCGCAGACGTTTACCTGCGATATGTCCGGCTGGTTCCTGATGGCGGAAGTGAGAAACGAAGATATCGCAGGGTGTACCGAGTTTGACGCCCGGCTCGTTGAACAGAAGCTGCCGCAGGCTGCCCTGACGGTGGGGCATATCCCTTTCGGGACCTTCTCCTGGAAACAGACGGAGCGCATGCTGGCGGAAATGGATGAGGCAATGCGGAAACATGTTCGTACAGAAGGCTTTGTGAATACGGAGCCGGAGGAATCGTTCGATCCGGTGCGCCGCGCCATGGGGGAAGCGGAAACGGAATTTGAATTTGCGCAGACCTTATACGACGCGGAAGAGGATTGCTGGATGGTTCGGCTTTTCCATTCCGAAACGGAAGGGGAGATGTTGGAGATCTATATGAGCGGAGACGGCGTGACACGGCTGATCATCCGCGCGGAGCAGGGACTGTACGGCGGCAAGACGATGCTTCCCATCCAGTATCTGCCAGAGATCCGCCCGGATCCGGACGCAACGGCGCCGGAGAGTGCGGAAGCGGATATCGCTTACGCTGATCTGCCTGAAATGAAAGAACAGGCATACCGGTATACTGAGACACTGACACCCTTTGTTTCATATCTGCGGGACCGGATGGGGATCGATCCGGATGAACGCTGGCACGTGTTCGTTCACTGGTATGATACGGAGCAGACGACGGGCATGGTCGAGTTCCGGTATTTCATCGGGACGATCGGTACGGACCGGTGTGCCATCTTCCATCTGGATCAGGGAACATGCCGGACGGTCTGGTACCGGTATCTAGACCGGACCGCGGACGAGGCTTCGCTGATCAGGAGGGTCCTGATGTTTCAGGACAGATATTATCAGGAAAAGAAAGAACTGGAGCCGGATGAGTCTTTCGAAGGAGAACAGGTAAACTATGCCTACTATTTCGGCACAGACATGCTGGCGTACAGTTACCAGCTGTTCTACTCCTATGGGGAGTACGGGGTGATCAACAACGATTACGGGACCTGCTGCTTCATTGATAAGAACGGGATGGCCGTGCTGCCCTCGTCGGCAGAATCCTGATGCCGGAAGAAGCCGCTTTTTCCTCCTTGAAAGAAATCGCTATTTGTTGTATGTATTAGATAGAAGAAGATAAGATTTCGGCATAAAATCATCAGGAGGGAAAAATGAACGAGAAAGAACTGATTCTGGAAGCGATGAAAAAAGCAGGCGAGCCGCTGAATGCGGGCAAAGTCGCAGAACTGACCGGACTGGACCGGAAGGTCGTGGACAAGGCATTTGCGGCAATGAAGAAGGAAGGGACGATCGTGTCGCCCGTCCGCTGCAAATGGGAACCGGCTGAAAAATAAATCAGAAAAATGATGGACCGTTCCTCCTGAGAGGAACGGTCATTTTTTTGTCCGGGTATGCCGCGGATGAGTGGAAACAGCGTTGCTTGTATTAATACGTTATGTTACGATTGAAGATAGAAAAAGACCGGCTGTCTGCCGGAAAACAAATAACAGCTCCCTGAGGGAGGAGGACAAAATGTACGATATCGACCTGAACCACTACACAGAAGTCGTTGACAAAGCACTGGCGCTGAGACCTCAGATCGAGGCTGCGGTGGACAAGATCTGCGAGGAAGGCTATTCCAACATCTTCTTCATCGGATGCGGCGGCACCTACGCGCATTCCCTGCCCATGATGTACTGGCTGGAGACGACCTCCTCCAGGATCAACGCCTACAGCGTGATCGCTGCGGAGTTCATGGCAATGGGACACAAGAAGTTCTCGAAGGACTCGGTCTGTGTCTTCTCGACCCGGTCCGGCAACACGAAGGAGATCCTTGCTGCCGCGAAGTTCTGCAAGGAAGCCGGCGCCCGTACGCTGGTCTATGTATCCAATGAGAACACGCCGATCTATGAGTTCGCGGATTACATCTTCCAGAGTCCCGCTGAAGACCCGAACCTCTGCGAGGCGATCTATTCCTATTCCATCACACTGCTTGCCAGATTCATGAAGAACGCGGGGGAATTCCCGAAGTATGACGAGCTGGTCGAAGGCATGTCGAAGCTGACCCCCTACCTGATCCGCGCCAAGGAGCAGTATGATCCCTTCTGCCAGGATCTGGCAAAGAAATTCAAGGATGTGAACTATCACATGATCGTCGGCGGCGGTATCCTCTGGGGCGAGGCCTATGACTATGCCATGTGCATCCTGGAAGAGATGCAGTGGATCAAAACAAAGTCGATCCATGCGTGCGAGTTCTTCCACGGTACGCTGGAACTGGTCGAGGAAGACACCAGTGTGATCCTGTTCTACGGCGAGGATGAGACACGCCCGCTGATGGACCGTGTTTCCAATTTCGTGAACAAGGTCAGCAAGGAAGTCACAGTCTTTGACACGAAGACGGTCGAGCTGCCTTTCACAGACCCCGAATTCCGTAAGATCGTGTCACCCATGGTGATCTATACCATTACGGAGCGGCTTTCCGCGCATCTGGCGAAGGAAAGGAATCATCCGCTGACGACAAGAAGATATTACAGGCAGATCGAATATTGATCGGCATTACTGAGAAACAGATCGTTTCTCTGCAGTGAAAAAAGAAGGAGCAGGCGGAAAGCCTGCTCCTGTTTGTTTGAAACAGAAGTCTGTATTCACCGGTCTTTTCTTACGGGAAGAGGCAGGTATGGCAGCAGAAGGCTCAGGAGGATCAGACCGATCCCCGACGCGGCCAGAAAACGGAAGGATTCGCCCAGGACGATCACACCCAGAAGGGTAGTGACTGCAGGATTGACCGCGGCGATGATCCCTGCTCTTTCCACGGAGATCTTGCTCTGCGCATAAGGCGTCAGTGTGTACCCGAAAACGGTGCAGACAAAGACCAGATACAGGAACATCAGGATCTCCCGCGGTCCCCGGGGCAGTGAGAACGGCTCCAGAAGAAATGAAGAGAACAGCGAGAGGAGACCCATGACGAACAGTTGCACAACACCGATGCCGATGGCGTCTGTCTCGGGCGTTGTGACCCGCTTCGTAAGGATCAGGTCGGCGGTATAAAAGACCGCGGCAAGCAGACTCAGACCGATGCTTCCGGTCATCGAGCCGCTGCTGATCCCGATACAGATGATCCCGGCGAATGCGAGAAGCGAGCCGAGGAAAGCGGACGCGGAGGGCATTTTCCGGGACAGCGCGCCTTCTGCGAGCGGGACCATGACGACGGCGGTGTGTTCCAGTACGGAAACGAGCGAGGTGTCCGCCTCCCGGATGGCGTACATCTCGCAGACCATGATGCCCCAGAAAACGATGCCGAGCACCGCACCTCCTATAACCGTTTTCCTGTTGATGTGCAGGATCCTGGAAGGAGAAAACAGAAAAAGAAGAAGGGTGGCAGCAAGAAAGCGGACAGCCATCAGGGTCATGACGCCGATGTGGGCGATCAGCAGTTTGTTGAAAAGAAAAGCGCTTGCCCTTGCGGAAACCAGAAGAGCAAACAGGATCTCATAGCTGTTGAACTTTATCTTGTGGCCGTTATTATGCATGTTCGTCCGGATGGATGTGGAAACAGGAGAAAAAACGGCGGAGCGCCGGCCTTTCAGTTATCCTCTGTAATCAGTATTGTAACATAATATCCGGGCAGTTGACGGACAACACGGATTTCCATGCCGTTCCAAACTGTTCTATAATGAAAAAAAAGCGGCGGTCAACGTGGGCTGACCCGATGATCTGCATAGGAGGAGAAAAAGGTTGTCTACAAAGGGAAAAACTCTGCTTTCGCTTTTCGTCTCTCTTGTCATCACACTTTCCGGAACAGTGGTGAATTACCTGTACTATCTGAAAAACGGTTTTCTTCTGCTGGCTTACAGGATGTACGGCGGAGAGATCACCGAGGAATTCGGCTTCGGGCTGCAGTATGCTCATATCTACACCATGGAACCCGGAGGCAGCGACAGCACCTGGCTTAAGTTCGATCCCCTGAACCTTCTCGTTACTTTTGCGGTGATCTTCGTCATCGTATATGTGATCGTCCTGCTGACAGGATGTCTTTCCCGGAAGAGAGGAAACTGACCCGGGAAAGGGTCCCTAGGGCAACCTGATTTATAAAGAAAGAAGCAGAAACAAGCAGAAACCAATAAAGGAAAAAAGATGAAACTGAGATCGGACTGTATCGTATGCATCTTGGACAGGTGCGCGCAGCGAGTGGACAGGGAGACGGACGAAGACAAGAAAACGGAATATCTCCGTGAAGTCATGAAGACACTTCTGGAAGCGCCGGACGACATCAGTTCGCCGCAATCCGGAGCATATCTGGGAAAAGTCTATGAGAAATACTTCGGAAAAGAACCGGAAACGGATTATTCGGAGATCAACCGTTCTTTCGACCTTCTGATGATGAAGGAGATGGACAGGATCGAATCCGCCGTGCGCGCTTCGGACGAACCGATCCTGGCTGCGATCCGGTATTCGCTTGCCTCCAACTATATCGACTATTCCGCAGTGGACGTGAAACTGGACGAACTGATGGAGATCATGGACAACGCGGCGAAGGCGGACATGGACGAGACCGAGTACGGGAATCTGCTGAGGGATCTGGAACACGCGAAAAAAGTCCTGTTCCTGCACGACAACTGCGGAGAGATCGTGATCGACAAACTGCTGATCCGGCTGATCCGGGAGCGCTTCCCCCAGATCGAAGTGAAGTCCTGCGTCAAGGGGATGCAGGCGATCAACGATGCGACGCGGGAGGACGCCGACCTGATCGGGATGGGCGAGGTCGCCGAAGTCATCGATACCGGGCTTGGGATCCAGGGGACGCCGATGACATGGGTCAGTCCGTCCCTGCAGCAGGACTTCCTGGACGCAGACGTGATCCTCAGCAAGGGGCAGGCAAACTTCGAGACCTGCTTCGGATGCGGTCTGAACATCTATTATATGTTCCTGTGCAAGTGCAAGGCTTTCGTCCGTCTGTTCAATGTGGAACGGTTCTCCTACGCGTTCCTCAACGAAAGACATTTGGGCGCCTTCATGGAGGAGAATGGGATCCGCGGGGAGCACTCGTTCGTGCGGTATCTGCGGGAACGCGGCGAAGATAGAGACAGGGAGGAATGAACGATGGTCATCGTGGAAGTGCGTTACGAACTGAAAGAAGGATGCAGGAAGGCATTCTACGATCGCCTCGTGTCGGAAGGAATCGGCGACGCGTCCCGGAATGACGAGGGAAACGAGAAATATGATTATTACTTCGACCCGGAAAATGAGAACGAGATGATCCTGCTGGAACACTGGGCAGATGCGGAAAGTCTCAGAAAACACAGTCAGGCGGAGCATATGAAGAAGATGGCGGCTTTCCGCAGTGATTACGTGATCCGGTCCACGATCCACAGATTTGAAAGCAAAGAGTTCTGAGGCAGGCGCATAAGAACCCAACAATGAAGAAAGAACTGAAGCCTGTCGTCAGGCAGGCGTTTTACAGATCCCTGCCGGTAATGGCGGGGTATATGATACTCGGGGCGGGCTTCGGGATCCTGCTCAGAGACGCCGGTTACGGCGTGCTCTGGGCATTCCTGATGAGCGCTTTTATTTATGCCGGAGCGATGCAGTTCGTGGGGATCGGCCTGATTACCGGCGGTGCATCTGTCCTTACGACGCTGCTGACCACCTTCATGGTGAACGCCCGCCACCTTTTCTACAGCATCTCCATGATCGGGAGATACAGGGACGCGGGGAAGTTTAAACCCTACATGATCTTTGCCCTTACCGACGAGACCTACACGCTGCTTGTGGAAGACAAGCAGGGGGAGGACCCGGAGAACGGAAATCTTTACCGGTTTCTGGTGTCGCTGTTCGACCAGTCTTACTGGGTCCTCGGCAGTGTTCTCGGCAGCCTGCTAGGTACGGTGCTTCCGTTCTCAACGGAGGGCATCGAGTTTTCCATGACTGCGCTCTTCATCTCATCCTTTACGGAACAGTGGGTATCCGGAAAGGACAGACTTCCCGCGGTAACGGGCTTGCTCTGTTCCGCGCTCTGTCTGTCGGTCTTCGGACCGGACGGATTCCTGATCCCGGACATGATCCTGATCACGGCAGTGCTGACCGTTCTGCGGGGAAGACTGTCACGGGGAGAGGGAGTGGCGGAATGAACGGAAATATCGCGGTGCTCGTATTCGTCATGTCCGCGGTCACCATCGCGCTGCGGTTTCTGCCGTTCCTGATCTTCAGGAAGAACACGCCCGCCTATGTGCGCTATCTGGGCGAGGTTCTTCCCGCAGCGATCATCGGAATGCTGGTAGTCTATTGTCTGAAGGACATCGATCTGATGGCGATTCCGTTCGGGATTCCGGAACTCATCGCCTCTGCGTGCGTCGTTCTGGTACAGTGGAAGAAGAGAAATTCGCTGCTCAGCATCCTTTCCGGTACCGTGATCTATATGATCCTGGTCCAGATGGTATTCTGATGACGCGCTGCTGACGGTGTCAGATTCTCAGGAGGAATATATGAAGTTACGTTATTTGGGTACCGGAGCTGCTGAGGGGATCCCCGCGGTTTTCTGCAACTGTGCCTTATGCAGGGAAGCTCAGAGACTTGGCGGGAAAAACATAAGGACACGTTCCCAGGCTGTGATCAATGACGATCTTTTGATCGATTTCCCGCCGGATTCGTATCTGCACAAACTGAGCTACGGGCTGGATCTTACCGCTTTCAGGTATCTTCTTGTCACCCACAAGCACATGGACCATTTCTTCCCGCAGGAATTCTCCTGCAGGGGAGGATACTTCAGCCATGACATGGTTCATGAGGATCTGGAGATCTTTTGCGCTATGGAGACCAGAGAACTCTTCGACCGGGTCTGCGGCTGGGAGATAAATGAAGAGCGAAGCAGTCATCTCATCTGGCATATTCTTCACCCGTTTGAGGCGGTCACCGCAGGTCCATACAGGATCACGCCGCTTCCCGCTTCCCACATGCATGAGGGAAACGAGCCGTTCATGTTCCACATCAGGGATGAGGAGGGAAAGAGCGTGCTGTATCTCCATGACAGCGGTTATTACAGCGACGAAGTCTGGGAGTATTTCAGACGGGCGGCGGAAGAAGAGGGACCAGTTTCTCTAGTGAGCATAGATGCAACGGACGGCAGGACGGAGACCTGCCGGAGCGGTCATATGGGATTCAGTGAAGCTTTCCGGGCAAAGGAAAAGATGGAATCCCTCGGTGTCGTAGGCTCTCAGACGGTCTGCGTGTTCAACCATTTTTCCCATAACGGGCAGTATCTGCACGATGAGATGGTCAGAACAGCCGAGCCGTGTCATGTCGTCATCGCATACGACGGCATGGCGCTGGAACTATGAGATCGGACTATTGCCGGAACGGCAGTCCCATATCTTTTCGACATGTAACAGTTAGGGTATAATGATGGCACAAAGGAGGAAATGACTATGTGGAATGGATGGAACACAGCGGACTATCACGGCATGGTCGC
>CAMKDB010000052.1 GCA_946411155.1 uncultured Faecalibacterium sp. | reverse complement strand
ATGCTCCGGCAGAAGGATCAGGCTGTCTTACGCCAAAGGTGGGAGACGATCGTCTATTACCACCGGGCAGGCACAAGCTCGCGAATTCATTCGTGAGTAGTTGACGTACCGTCTGGATTGAGATTTCTTATCCCTGTTTCCATCAAGTATTGTACAAAGCGGATCCGGTGTTCAATACATCCGGGTCCGCCTTTCCTGTTTGCGTGGAATTATTCTTTCCGGAACGCGGATTCTTCTTTTCTCATGTGGGAAATTAAAGTAAAATGGTGACAGTTATCAATACCGCTTATATCGAATCATTTCTGAAAGGACAGGTCTGATGGAACTGTATCCATATGAGATCCTTGAAACAAAGGAGGCCGTTCTGGCGGACAATGATGCGGAAGCCGAAAGCAACCGGAAGTTTCTCCGTGAGAAAAAGGTTTTTCTCGTCAACCTGATGTCGTCCCCGGGATCCGGAAAAACGACAACCCTTCTGCGGACGATCCGTGCTCTGAACGGCCGTTACCGTATCGGCGTCATGGAAGCGGATGTGGACGGCGACGTCGACGCCGCAGCGGTCGCTTCTCTCGGCGTCCCCGTCATCCAGCTCCATACCGGAGGCAGCTGCCATATGGACGCCTCTATGACACGCCGTGGTCTGGAACGAATGGATCTGGAATCGCTGGACGTGATATTCCTTGAAAACGTCGGCAATCTGGTCTGTCCTGCAGAATTCGATGTCGGAGCAGCAGTCCGCGTCATGATCCTCAGTATTCCCGAGGGGGATGACAAACCCCTGAAGTATCCGCTGATGTTTTCCGTCAGCGATGTCATGCTGATCAACAAGACCGACGTCGCTCCCGTCTTTGATTTTGATACTGAGGCATGCGTCGAACGGGCAAAAACTCTGAATCCCGATATCCGGATCTTTTCCCTGTCCGCTCTCACCGGAGACGGCTTTCCCGCATGGATCGATTGGCTGGAAGATGCAATCACAAGGTGGAGGAAATCTCTATGAAAGTGATCGAACTGAAAGAGACCGTCACCGCTTCCAACGACAGGGATGCGGAACAGATCCGCAAAAAGCTGAACGAAAGCGGAATCCTCCTGGTCAACCTCATGTCCGGACCCGGTTCCGGTAAAACCACATTTCTCGGAAGGACCGTACGCGATCTCGGCGGAACGCTCCGCATAGGGGTGCTCGAAGCGGATCTGGCGTCAAGTGTGGATGCCGAACGGGCGGAATCCTGGGGAGTCCGCGCTGTTCAGGCGCACACGGACGGGATGTGCCATATGGACGCCGGCATGACGATGGAAGGTCTGGAAGCGCTCTCCTACCGCGATCTGGATCTCGTTTTTCTGGAGAACGTAGGCAACCTGATCTGCCCGGCGGAATATGATACCGGCGCATCGATCAACGTGATGCTCCTCAGTGTTCCGGAAGGCGACGACAAGCCCCTGAAATATCCGCTGATGTTCCGGACCAGCGACGCCGTGATCATCACGAAAACAGATGCACTTCCCTATTTTGACTTTGATCTGAATGCCTGCAGGGAACGCATCCTGAGACTGAATCCCGATGCCCGGATCTTCGCGGTATCTGCCAAGACCGGCGATCATATGAAGGACTGGGAATACTGGCTGAAACAAAAAATAACTGACTGGCGGAAACCGGCAGATGGAGGAACAATCCTATGAAAGATCAACTGAACCGGCTGACGAACGAACGGGATTTCCGGCAGGATCCCAACTATACCGCTCCGGATCCGGAGAAGAAAAAACTCGCGCTGAAACTCGCCCGCATGATCACGGACAGATATGTGCAGAAATACACGCACACGATCCGTGTCGACGATCCGGAATACTGGGCGATCGACGAAGTGCTGACCAAGGAAGAGATCAAGTTCCTGCTCAACTTCAAAAAGACCCGTGTCGCATACGATACGCCTGCCCTTGCCAAAATGAACGGAATGTCCGAGGAAGACACCCAGAAGATGATCGACCATCTGCTGTGGGTCGGCATGCTCGAGATGAACCGTGAGACTCCGGACAAGCATAAACAGTACAACGTGCCGATCTTTGTTCCCGGTTCGGCGGAGTTCATGATGATGAACGACCGGCTCACAGACGAAAACCCGAATCTGGCGACCTTCTTCAACCTTATGACGCAGATGCCGCTGGAAAACGTCACCCAGATGGTGCCGTTGGGCGGCGCCGGCATCGGCATGCATGTCATTCCGGTCGAAAAAGCGATCGAACATGAAAATCAGTCCGCGAGTGTGGAGCATATCTCCCACTGGCTGAACAAATACGACAAATATTCCGTCGGACAGTGTACCTGCCGCAAACAGCAGACCATGCGCGGCGAAGGTTCCGGCGACATCAACGGAGAGTTCTGCATCGGCGTCGGCGACATGGCGGAATACTGTGTCGACCGCAATATGGGCAGATATATCTCCTATGAAGAGGTGCTTGAGATCCTCAAGCGCGCGGAAGACCACGGTTTCGTTCACCAGATCACCAACATCGACGGTGAAGAAAAGATCGTCGCGATCTGCAACTGTGCACCCGGCGTCTGCAATGCCCTCCGCACCTCCCAGCTGTATAATACGCCGAATATGTCCCGCTCCGCCTACCGTGCGCACGTGGAAAAAGACAAGTGCGTCGCCTGCGGAAAATGCGTGGAAGTCTGCCCCGTCGGCGCGGCGAAACTCGGTCAGAAACTCTGTACCAAAGACGGCGAGATCCGGTATCCGAAGACCATGCTCCCGGACAACCACAAATGGGGCGCGGACAAATGGAATCCCAATTACCGGAATGACGCGAAGATCAACTGCTATGACACCGGTACCGCCCCCTGCAAGACCGCATGTCCCGCTCACCTGCCGATCCAGGGATATGTGAAGATGGCCGGTGAAGGACGGTATGCAGATGCGCTCCGCCTGATCAAAAAAGACAATCCCTTCCCCGCGGTCTGCGGTGCGATCTGCAACAAGCGCTGCGAAGACGCCTGTACCCGCGGTACGATCGACGCTCCGATCGCGATCGACGAAATCAAAAAATTCATCGCTGCGCAGGAACTCAATGAGGCACAGCGCTATATCCCGAAGTGCGAAAATGACGAAGGAAAGATGTGGGGACCGGACTACAGAATGGCCGTCATCGGCGCCGGTCCTGCAGGGCTGACCTGTGCTTTCTATCTCCGCGAGCGCGGATATGATGTCACCGTTTTTGAGAAAGAAAAACAGCCAGGCGGCATGATGCTCAACGGCATTCCGTCTTTCCGGCTGGAGAAAGACGTTCTCCGCGCCGAGATCGATGTGCTGGAAAAAATGGGTGTCGAATTCCGCTGCGGTGTCGAAGTCGGAAAGGATGTAACCATCTCCGAACTGCGCGAGGAAGGCTATAAAGCATTCTATCTCGCCATCGGCCTTCAGGGCGGAAGAAACGCCGGCGTCCCCGGAGAAGACGCTCAGGGTATCGAATCCGGTATCTCCTTCCTTAAACGCGTCAACCAGGATCACACGACAAAACTTGTCGGCGATGTGGTCGTGATCGGAGGCGGCAACGTCGCCTGCGACGTGGCGCGCGCCGCGCTGCGCACGACTTCCGGTTCCGTCACGATGTTCTGTCTGGAATCCGCAGATGAGATGCCTGCCGCAAAAGACGAGGTTGCTGAGGTCAAAGAAGAAGGCATCCGGATCGAGAACGGCTGGGGTCCGAAAGAATTCCTGAAAGATGAAAACGGCAATGTGACCGCGGTCGTGTTCAAGCGGTGCACCAGAGTCTATGACGCCGATCACCGCTTCAGCCCTGTTTATGACGAGGAAGACACACTCACCGTTCCCTGCCGGAATGTACTAGAAGCGATCGGACAGTCCGCTGTCTGGGGCACCATGCTGGACGGAACAAAGGTCGAACTTCGCCGGAACGGTACAGTCGTTGCGGACCCGCTCACCTTCCAGACCGCAGAGCCGGATATCTTCTCCGGCGGCGATGTCTGCAACGGCGCACGGTTCGTCATCGACGCCATCGCCGAGGGGAAAAAGGCCAGCGAGTCCATGCACCGTCATGTGCACTTCGGCCAGTCACAGACCATTGCGCGTGACCGCAGGGAGTTTATCGAACTGGATAAGAACAATATCGTTGTCGAGTCTTTCGACACTTGTCCGCGGCAGGTACCGGGTCTGAAGAAAACCGATCCGCGCTCTTCTTTCGAAGATAACCGCCTGCCTCTGACCGTCGAGCAGATCCAGAACGAGGCAAAGCGGTGCCTCGGCTGCGGCGCTACAGTCGTAGACCTGAACCGCTGCATCGGATGCGGCCTTTGCACGACAAGATGCGAATTCGACGCGATCCATCTCAGCCGGGATCTGCCGCACGCTTCCGACATGGTCCGTTCGGAGGACAAACTCAAGAAGATCGGGCCGTATGCGCTTAAGCGTGCGTTCAACATCGTATTCAACGGCAAGAAGGAAAACTGATGCACGAGATGGGAATCGTCATCCACCTCGCCAAGACGCTGGATGAAACAGCCGTTCGGGAAAAGATCACCCGGATCGGATCCGTAACGCTTCAGGTCGGTGAAGTTTCCGGCATCATGACGGATTATTTCGTCGATTGCTGGAATTACTTCAAGGTGCGCCATCCGATCCTTGCGGATTCGGAACTGCGCCTCGAAACACTCCCCGCCGTTACCTATTGCGGCAGCTGCGGAAAAACATACGGGACTGTGCAGTACGGGAAGGAGTGTCCCTACTGCCACAGTACGGAGACCTGGCTGATTACCGGTAATGAATGCATCATCAAGGAGATCGAAGCGGAAACGGAGGATGTTCCCGGATAAACCGCAGACCTGACAGATAACAGAAACGTCCTGCCCGTGGGCAGGACGTTTTTTCCGTAATAATGATCAGTCAACAGACAGGACTTTGTAATCCTTCGCCTCGACAGCTGCCTGAAGCACCTCGTTCGGCACTTCCGAGGTCATTTCCACGACTGCCGTTCCCTGCTCGTGGCTGACCTTCGCCTCTGTGACACCTTCCAGCGCTTCCAGCGCCTTCTTGACGGTCGCCTCGCAATGCATGCACATCATGCCTTCGATTTTCATTGTTTTCGTCATTGTTCCGTTCTCCTTTGTATTTTGATTAGTATGATCCAGTACATATCCGTCCGGATCCGTCCGGACGGGCTTTTTGATTTTTTTGTCCTTCGACGCGTCATGCACATCGACCAGATTGAGTCTCAGCGCGTTGGAAACAACACAGAAACTCGACAGACTCATTGCCGCAGCGCCCCACATGGGATTCATGCTCCACCCGAACAGTCCGACGTAAGCGCCGGCAGCAAGCGGGATCAGCAGCGCATTATAGATCAGCGCCCAGAAAAGATTCTCCACGATGTTGGTGAATGTGCGCCTGCTCAGACGGATCGCCGCGGAGACATCTGTCAGTCTGGACTTCATCAGTACCACATCCGCCGCATCGATCGCTACATCTGTGCCCGCGCCAATGGCGATTCCGATTTCCGCCCTGGTCAGCGCCGGAGCGTCGTTGATCCCGTCTCCGACCATTGCGACCTTTCCCTTCTCCTGCAGCTTCCGGATCACAGCCTCCTTCCCGTCGGGAAGGACGCCCGCAACGACCTCGTTCACACCGGCCAGTCTGCCGATGGCATTAGCCGTACGCTCATTGTC
Organism: uncultured Faecalibacterium sp.; assembly: GCA_946411155.1. Lineage (GTDB taxonomy): Bacteria > Bacillota > Clostridia > Oscillospirales > Ruminococcaceae > RUG11783. The sequence continues at coordinate 6,709 of CAMKDB010000052.1, read as the reverse complement.
TCCGGTGAGCATTACGACATGGATCCCCATTCCCTTCAGTTCTTCGATCGCTTTCGCTGAATCTTCCTTCATTGTATCCGCGACCGCAATGACGCCGAGAAGTTTTCCTTCCCTGGAAAAGAAGAGCGGCGTCTTTCCTTCCCCTGCCAACTGCCCGTAAGCAGTATCGAATGGCGCAGGGACAGGTATCTGTTTCTTCATATAGGAATAACTGCCGCCGATCAGTTTCGCTCCATCCGCTTTTGCAGACAGTCCGTTTCCGGGAAGCGCGGTGAATTCCTCCACATCGGTCAGTCCGATCTCTTTTTCTTTCGCATACTGAAGGACCGCTTTCGCGAGGGGATGCTCGCTCTTTTGTTCCAGCGAAGCAGCGAACGCAACCAGTTCTTCTTCCGCAATTCCGTCAGCGGGAAGCACATCCGTTACAGCAGGTTCACCGCTGGTGATCGTCCCCGTCTTGTCCAGCGCAACGATCTGAACAGTCCCCGTTTCCTGAAGCGCTTCCGCATTCTTGAACAAGATCCCGTTTCGTGCGCCGACGCCGTTGCCGACCATGATGGCGACCGGCGTCGCAAGGCCGAGCGCGCAGGGACAGCTCACCACAAGAACGCAGATCCCCCGCGCCAGCGCATAACCGACCGGCCTTCCGAGCAGCAGCCAGATCAGTGTCGTCAGAACAGCGATGCCGATCACGACCGGGACGAAATAACCGGAGATCGTGTCTGCCAGTTTTGCGACCGGTGCTTTCGTCGCTGCCGCGTCGCTCACCATCTGGATGATCTGCGCCAGTGTCGTATCTTCACCGACCTTTGTCGCACGGCAGCGCAGGAATCCGGACTGATTCAGAGTCGCACTGGAAACATTGCTTCCCGGCTCCTTGTCGACCGGAAGACTTTCTCCGGTCAGCGCGGATTCGTTGACAGCGCTTGTACCCTCCACAACGATGCCGTCTACAGGAATATTCTCTCCGGGACGTACCAGGAAGATATCGCCGATACGGACATCGTCCACCGGGATCTCCATCTCCCGTCCGTCCCGCTCCACATTCGCCGTTTTCGGCGCCAGTTTCATGAGACTCTTGAGCGCGTTCGTGGTCTTGCCTTTGGAATAGGCTTCCAGCATTTTGCCCACCGTGATCAGGGTCAGGATCATCGCGGCGGATTCAAAATAAAACTCGTGCATATAGGGCATAGCCGCTTCCGTGCCGCCGTCCACCTGGGCACGGGTCATCGCAAACAGCATCACTGTACTGTACAGGAAGCCGGCTGCTGACCCCAAAGCGATGAGCGTATCCATGTTCGGTGCTCTGTGAGCAAGGCTCGTGAACCCGCTGACGAAGAACTTCTTGTTGATCAGCATCACGACAGCCGCCAGAAGCAGCTGCACCAGTCCCATCGCCACATGATTGTCCTGAAAGAACGCAGGCAGCGGGAAGCCCCACATGCTGTGTCCCATGGAGAAATACATGAGAACAAGCAGGAAGCCGAGAGATGAGATGAGTCTCCTGCGGAGCACAGGCGTCTCCCTGTCTTTCAGCGCATCCTCCTCTGCGGCGATCTTCTCCGAGATGGATCTGCTGCTTTGCGCAGTCTGTTCCTTCGGCTGAGCGCCGTAACCCGCATCAGTGATCGCGCGGATGATCTCCTCCGGTGACGCGGTCCCTTCCACGCCCATACTGTTCGTCAGAAGGCTGACAGAGCACGAGGTGACACCGGGAACGGCATTGACCGCTTTCTCGACGCGCGCCTGACATGCTGCGCAGCTCATGCCTGTTACCAAATACTGTTCCATAATCTTTCCTTATTTCATCATTTTCTGAAGCAAACCGACCAGTTCGTCGATGGCGGCGTCATTTCCCTCACGGATATCCCCGGCTACACACGTCCGGATATGTCCCGCAAGGATCACCTTACTGAAACTGTTCAGCGCCGCCTGAGCCGCCGAAACCTGCACCAGGATCTCGGGACAGTAGGAACCGCGTTCCACCATTCCTCTGATACCCCGGATCTGTCCCTCGATCCGGTTCAGTCTGCAGGTCAGATCCTTGATCTCCGCTTCCGACCTTTCTTTCATGTCATGCAGATAATCCGCATTTCCATTCTCTGTTACAATATTCTCAGCCATCAGACCATCCTCATTTTCAACATTGCCGTACCAGTATATACCCCCTAGGGGTATATGTCAACAACGATCCCATATATGCCATGAACAGAATTAAGGTTTTCTTAATCCTTTCCCCAGTTTATTCTTAATTACGCCTTCCCTTATGATTGGAAGCAAGGAGGGGTACCGAATGTATAACATCCTGATCTGCGACGATGAGCTAGACATCGTCCGGGCACTCAAGATCTATCTCACCGATCCCGGCTACACGTTCTTCGAAGCCCACAACGGGCAGGAAGCGCTGGAAATCGTTTCAAACGAAGAAATTCATCTGATCCTGATGGATGTGATGATGCCAGTGATGGACGGGATCGAGGCAACCGCAAAGCTGCGCACGTTCAGCAATGTTCCGATCATCTTCCTCACGGCCAAGAGCGAAGAGGCGGACATGCTGCTCGGTCTCAATATCGGCGCGGACGACTACATCACCAAGCCGTTCAATCCGATGGAGGTCTCGGCACGTGTTCGTTCCCATCTGAGACGCTACATGCTTCTGGGCGGAGGCAATATCCGCCAGGATGTACTGCGCATCGGGAACATCGAACTGGATGACCGCGCGAAAGCAGTCACCGTTGACGGGGATCCGATCAGTCTCACGCCGACGGAATATGAGATCCTGAAACTGCTGATGCAGAATCCCGGTCAGGTCTTCCCTCCCAAGTCCATCTATCAGACGATTTGGAAGGAAACGCCATCCGGCTGCGAGAACACCGTTGCCGTACACATCCGGCATATCAGGGAGAAAGTGGAAATCACGCCCGCTGAACCCAGGTATCTCAAGGCGGTGTGGGGGCAAGGCTACAAGATCGAGTCCTGATCCCGGCTGTTTCCCTCCGGAAAGGGAAACGAATATGCAGACACTGAAACAGATCCACACTGTCATTTATATCCTGTTCCTGCTCTGCTACGCCTATCAGCTCATCTACATCCCGATCGCCCTTCTGGCGAAAAGGAAAAAGAAGCCGAAAGCACAGTTACAGGAACCGACACATTCCTTTGCGGTCCTGATCGCTGCGAGAAACGAAGAGGGGGTACTTCCCGATCTTCTGCGCAGCATCCGCTCCCAGAACTATCCGCAGGAACTGATCCGTACCTTTGTGATCGCAGACAACTGCACAGACGGGACAGCATTCGCCGCCCGAAGATGCGGCGCAAGAGTATATATCAGGAACGATCTCTCACGGATCGGGAAAGGCTATGCCCTGTCCGAACTGCTGCGCCGCATCAGGACGGACTGTCCCGAGGGATTTGACGGCTATCTGGTCTTTGACGCCGACAACATCCTGGCTCCGGATTTCATCCGCGAGATGGACCGGAAACTCGGTGAAGGATGCGACATCGTCACCGGCTACCGGAACAGCAAAAACTATGAAGAAAACTGGATCAGTTCGGGGTATGCGGTCTGGTTCCTGCGCTCCTGCCGCTTCATGGACAGCGCACGGGAAACGATAGGAAGCAGTTCCCATGTGACGGGAACCGGCTTTATGTTCAGCAGAGCGGTCCGGGAATCCATGCCGGACTGGCCGTATCACATGCTCACCGAAGACTTTGAGTTCACCGTCGATCAGATCCTGAAAGGAAAGCGGGTCGCATACTGCGATCAGGCAGAATTCTTTGACGAACAGCCCTCGGATATGGGCTCCTCCTGGCATCAGCGTGTACGCTGGACCCAAGGATACCTTCAGGTCCTTCCCGCATACGGGAAACGCCTTATCCATGGGATGCTGCACGGCAGTTATTCCTGCTTTGACATCACGATGTCCGTGCTTCCCGCCTTCGTTCTTTCCCTGCTGTCCGCACTGTGCAATCTGGCCATGATCCTGCTGGCATGGTTCAGCGGCGGATCCACAGCCGAAGCGCTGAGAAGCCTGCTTCGTCTTCTGGCAGGCGGTTATCTGACCCTTTTCGCCATTGGCGCGCTGACGGTGATCTCCGAATGGAACCGTATCCGGGCTACCGTTTCCGGGAAGATCCGTTCCGTGTTCACGTTCCCGCTCTACATGGCCACTTATATCCCGATCACGATCTCCGCACTGTTCTGCAGGCCGGAATGGAAGCCGATCCCTCACCGCGTCACAGCGGTCCAGATGCAGCTTCCTTTCCCCGATCGTGGTCTGCATACTACCGAAATAAAGCGAGGAAAATCCGCATGAAAAAACCAAGACCATGGCTTGTCCGCATTCTTGCCCTGTCGGCTTTTGCCGTCAGTTCCCTGACACTCTTTGCGCTGAAGCTCCGGCGCAGTTCCGTGAAAAAGGAGAAATAACATGAAAGTATTCCGTTCCGCCGCAGGGAAATGCATGCTTTTCCTGCTGCTGATCCTTTGCGCGGCGGCGATCGTGATCTGTTCTGCAGCGGGCATCTATTATGCTGCAGATGAGTTATGGTATTACACGAAAGACGAATACAAGGATGAAATCCGGACTTCCTATGCGCAATCTGCTTTGGATGACGTCATCCGTGCCTATGTCTTCGACGACCCGGATCTCTCCTATACGAGACGGCGCTATGATGCCGCAAAGACGAACCTGACCATCTTTATCAGCCGTGAATCGCTGCAGGGCAGCGAGACCCTTTTCAGCAATTCAGGTTCTTTGCCGGTCGTACTGGCGGACACCTATTTCATCCCAGGTCCGGAAAGTGATGACAACTTTGCCGGGTATGGATATGATTCCCTCTGGGAGAACGGTTTCGTAATGATCGGTGTCGCAGAAGCGCGGGAGATGATGCCGGAGGAGGAAGTCTACCGCGTCCGCATAGGCGTCCGGAACGATGCGGATGTACACGATCAGCTGTATTTTTACCTGACGGCAGTCGATCTTCTTTATACCCTGCAGCCGTGGCTGATCCCCGCTGCCGTGATCTCAGTACTCCTCTTCGTGCTTCTGTTCATCGCGCTGATGACTGTCTCCGGAAGACGTCCCGGATCGGAAGAACTGTTCCCCGGCATTCTGAACCGCGTTCCCTTTGATCTTCTGACTGCCGTTTTTCTCGCCGGACTGGTATTTCTTTGGATCCTGTTTGATGATGTCATCGTCCGGAACGGTACTTTGCTCATCATCGTCTTCCTTCTGCTTGCGTTCCCGGTCTGTATGGGCCTGTTCCTTGGATGGTGCATGAGCGCCGCCATACGGATCAAACAGAAAACGCTCATCAGCGGTTCGCTCTGCGGAAAGATCGTACATCTGCTCTGGCAGATCGTGAAGAAGATCATCGATATCTGCTTTTCCTTCCTTCGGTCCATTCCATTCATCTGGAAAGGTTTGGCTGTTTCATCGATCCACTTTCTGCTGGTGGTGATGTGTCTCGTTAATCATTCCCCCTTCCCGGCTCTCCTTCTCATTCTTGCCGGAATGCTGGTGGTCTGGTACTATCTCTTCGCGATGCAGCGTCTCAAGACGGGAGCGGAGCAGATCGCCAAGGGCGATTACACTGCCCATGTCGATGACCGGTATCTCGTCCTTGGTCTGAAAGAACACGCAGATACGCTCAATGCCATCCGAAACGGACTAAATACGGCAGTCGATGAGCGGACCCGCAGCGAACGGATGAAAACAGAACTGATCACCAACGTTTCCCACGATATCAAAACGCCTCTGACTTCCATCATCAACTATTCCGATCTGATCTCCAAAGAGGAGACAGACAACGGGCAGATCCGGGAGTATTCCGAGATCCTTCACCGCCAGTCCGAAAAACTGAAACGGCTGATCGACGATCTGATCGAAGCCTCAAAGGCGGCAACGGGAAACCTTGATATCCAGCTTGCGCCGTGCGATCTTAATGTGATCGTCTCACAGATCACCGGGGAGTATGAAGAACGGCTGGAGCAGGCGAAACTGCCCATGATCACGAGAATTCCTGATGAACCGGTCATGATCATGGCAGACGGCAGACGCCTCTGGCGCGTGTTCGATAACCTGATGAACAATATCCTGAAATACGCCATGCCCGGAACACGTGTCTATCTTTCGATGGCAAAACAGAACGGCGAGGCGATCATGGTCTTTAAAAACACTTCGAAAGAGCCTCTGGACATGACGCCGGAAGAACTGACAGAACGATTCGTCCGTGGAGACGCATCCAGAAATACCGAAGGCAACGGCCTCGGACTCTCCATCGCCAAAAGCCTGGTTGAACTGCAGAACGGTCTCCTCTCCCTGTATGCAGACGGCGATCTTTTCAAAGTGATCCTTCGCTTCCCGCTATGCAATTGAAGGCAATAGAACAGCAGGGCCTCTTTCCGCCCGGAAAGAGACCCTGCTCGTCTTTTCTGTATATTATTTTGCCCTGCGGATCACTTCACAGAGAATATCATAGGAACGGTCGAAAGAAGCCAGGTCCAGACGTTCGTCCGGTGTATGCTCCCCTTCCGCAATGGGGCCGTACGTGATGATATCAAGATCCGGACACAGCCCCTTAAAGATCCCGCATTCCAGTCCGCCGTGGGTAGCTTCCTCTCCCATTTCGATCCCACGTTCCGCCAGAACATCCCGGAGGATCGTGCGCAGATCCGACCTGGCCGAGAAGCCCCACCCCGGGACCC
>CAMKDB010000051.1 GCA_946411155.1 uncultured Faecalibacterium sp. | reverse complement strand
ACGGAAGAGACGCTGACCTTCTCCGACGCTTCGACATCCTCGGCTGTCACCGCTTTTTCGATTCCGGGAATCGCAGGACGAGCCGGAGCACCTCCGGTGGCAAGGAAGACCGCTTCCGCACCGCTTGCCTTGATTACTTCAAGGGTTCCTGGCGTATTGAGCATGACAGTTACCCCTGCCTCTTTCAGTTCTGCTTCCTGGGTCTCAACGAATTCTGAAAGCATTCCCTTGAATGGAGGAATCGCCGCCAGATTCACAGTTCCCCCAAGTTTGTCGCTCTTTTCAAACAGAACGACTTTGAAGCCTCTCTTTGCAAGAACGAGCGCTGCCTGCATACCTGCAGGTCCTCCTCCGACGACCGCAACTGTCCTGCCGTCACCATTGCGTACCAGTTTTTCTTCACCCCATTCGAATTCTCTTCCAAGTACAGGGTTCAGGGTGCATCCAAGCGGGAGCCCGTCGTTCAGAATACGGAAGCACTCCATGCAGCCAAGGCATTTGCGGAGCAGTTTTTCATTCCCGCATTTCGCCTTTACGCCCCAATCCGCATCTGCAAGGAAGCCTCTGGCAATACCGACATAGTCACAGTTCCCTTCCTCAAGCATTTGTTCCGCCACCGCTGGGTGTTTGATCGCATCCACGGCGATTACCGGAATGCTTACGGCCTTCCTGATGTTTGCACCAAGATGCTTTTTCCATCCCTCAGCATAGAATGAAGGTTCGATAATCGTCGCTCCGGAGTCATACATGCCGCAGCTTACGTTCAGGCAGGATATACCAAGACCTTCCAGATACTTTGCAATCTTGATTCCTTCCTCATCATCGATTCCCCCGGGCAGGAAATCATTACCGTTCATACGTACAGAGATCGGGAATTTGGGTCCGCAGAATGCCTTGATCCCCATGATGATCTCCGTGATGAAGCGCATACGACCCTCAAAACTCCCGCCGTATTTATCCGTACGTTTGTTCGTGTACGGAGACAGGAACTGACTGACGAGATAGCCGTGCGCTGCATGGATCTCTACGCCGTCCACTCCTGATTTCTGAGCAATCACCGCGCCGGTCACGAATTTCTTGACCATTGCCTCCACTTCTTCAGTCTCCAGTGGTCTCGGCTGTTCCCCGATAACCCGGCAGGTAACATCCGAAGCAGATACAGGCTGCTTTCCTCCAATCAGTCTGCTTGGCGTCTGGTTCCCCGGGTGATGGAGCTGAACAAACAGTTTGGTATCATACGCATGAACCGCTTCGACCAATCTGTGAAGCTGAGCGACCATATGTGTATTCGTAACACTCAACTGATTGGGCGTTCCAACACCGGTCTCATCATCGATTCTGGTAATCTCGGTAATAATCAGTCCCGCCCCTCCTCTGGCACGGTCTGCATAATATTTGATCATACGCGCTCCTGCTTCTCCGGTGGATTCAGCAAGAGAACACCCCATTGCCGTCATGACGATCCTGTTTCTTAACTGCAGGTTACCAATCATCCCAGGTTCAAACAACTTCTTGTATGCCATCTCAATCTCTCCTTTCAAAGTGTACAATTCTAATCTATATGCAGTATATCGAATTGAAAGACAATTCATCAAGAAAGGAAGAACGGGAAACCGTTTCATTCTTCTGAAGAAAAGAAAAATCAGAGAAAACGACAAATATATTGTTTATTCTTTGTGGAAAATGACAGTCTCAGCCCGGCAGGTAAAAGACAAAAAAAGCAGGTGACGCGCACCTGCCGGTTATACCTTTCACAGAAATCCTTTGATCTCCGATCTGATTTTTCCGTTTTTCTGAATCAGAAGCACTGCATAGGACGGATTATTTTTTTCTCCTACGGAGCCGGGATTCAAAATCAATACCCCGTCTCTGGTTCTGCTGTATGCCTGGTGAGTGTGCCCGAAAAGCGCAACATCTGCTCCCGTTCTCTTCGCAGCATTCCACAGGCCGTCCAGATCCGGATCATATTTGACGTCATACCGGTGACCGTGTGCCATAAAGATCTTCACACCCTGCACAGTAAACACCAAAAACAGAGGTGCATCGGACATGGTATCGCAGTTTCCTTTCACATCCAGTGCAGGCAAAAGCGGAAATGAGCTCCGGATCACATCAAAGTCACGGGAACCATCTCCCAGGAAAACAAGCATGTCCGGCTGTTCATGCCGGATCGCCTGAAGCATTTTTCTCGTATATCCGTGAGAATCGGAAAAAACACAGAGCTTCATAATCGTAAGGATAGCCGTGAGTTCAGTCGTGGGAGCAGTAAATTCACTGCTCCCACGGCACGTACAGTTACTGGTTATGCCTCACCACAGACGACATCGTCATAATCATAGGAATTGGTCAGCAGAACAGCTACCGTATCGCTGTATCCTGCAGCAGCAATTTTAGCCCGGTCAAAAGACATCAGTTTCTGCCCGGTTTTGATTTCCTGTCCTTCTTCAACGAAGAGTTCAAACCCGTCCCCGTTCATATTGACCGTATTGACGCCAACATGGATGAGCAGTTCCATACCGTTGCACTCCAGTCCAAGGGCATGCTTGGTGTCAGGCGCCTGAGAGACCGTACCATCGAATGGAGCAACAACGATTCCCTCGCTTGGCTCAATGCCGACACCGTCGCCAAGGACCCCTTCAGCAAATGTCTCATCCGGAATTTCACTTTGAGGAATCACTTTGCCGGGAACCGGCTGAAGAATCGTTCCCGCCCCGCAGCTGATGACAATTTTCTCCGGGACAAATACAGGTTCTTCTTTCTCCTCTTTCTTCGGCGCAGATTTCGGTTCTTCTTCTTTCCAAAGCAGATTCGTCAGGAAGAATGCGATGCCTGCAGAGATCAGGAGTTCAATGATATACATGGGCATATTGTTGACGGCAAGCAAACCGGGGATACCGGTCACTCCGTACGTGGTCGCCCCGAAGCCTACCCATGAGGCAAACAGAGAACCGATCGCTCCCCCAATCACTCCGGCGATGAATGGTTTCATGAATCTGAAGTTAATGCCGAAGATCGCAGGTTCCGTGATTCCGAGAGACGCAGAAAGAGAAGACGGAAGCGCAACAGATTTCGTTTTCTGATTCTTTGTCTTCAGAGCGACAGCCAGGCACGCGCCGAACTGTGCGAAGTTCGCGGCAGACGCGATCGGCATCCAGGTATTCACTCCGGTGCTGGCGATCATACCTGCCTCGATGACGTTGTACATATGATGCAGACCCATGACAACTGTAAACGGATAGATAGCGCCCATGATAAGGGACCCGATACCGAATCCCACTGTAATCAGTTGCTGCGCAGCCTCAAGGATCCAGTTCTCAAGGACGGAGAAAGCCGGCCCGATGATCGTAAACGTGACAAAAGCAGTGGCAAGAACAGTGACCAGAGGTGTTACAAACAGATCGATCATCTCCGGTACATGTTTATGCAGCCATGCTTCCAGTTTAGACATCAGGAACACCGCAAGGATAACAGGAATAACGTGTCCCTGATATCCGACCTGATTCACCGTGAAAAATAGCAATTTCCATGTCGGTATCGTGCCTGCGGCGTAGTTTCCTACCGTCCAGGCATTGATCAGAGCAGGATGGACCATCATCAGGCCGATGACAGCCCCAAGGAAAATATTCCCTCCAAACACTCTGGCAGAACTGATTGCAACCAGAACCGGAAGCAATGCGAATGCCGTGTTCGCGACCAGATCAAGGAAACTGTACCAGTCCGATTCGCCGAACGCAGGAATGAATCTCGGCAAAGCCTCTACAAGGCCCATCATAAGACCGGATGCAACGATCGCAGGAAGAATCGGGACGAAAACATCACCGGGTGTCTTCAGGATCTTCTTCCAAAGCGGCATCTTGGAAGCAGCCGCTTCCTTGACTTCTGCTTTTGTTGCCGCAGTCAGTCCGGTGACTGCCAGAAATTCATCATAGACTTTGTTGACGGTTCCTGTTCCTATAATGAGCTGAAGCTGACCGTTGGAGTCGAACAGACCTTTGACGCCCTCGACTTCCTCCAGAGCTTTCGTATCGATCTTGCTGTTGTCAGCAATTACGAGACGGAGTCTGGTCGCACAATGTGCCGCACTGATGATGTTTTCTTTTCCGCCGAGATGGGAAAAGATCTCCTCAGCGCATTTACGATAATCCAATGCCATTCTTGATACCCCTTCTGAAATGATAAAACCGCGGCGCTTTGGCCAGGATAAATTAATCGGTCAATTCGCCACGGTGATGAGTATTATTATTCTATATGACTTCAGGAGAAATGTAAACAACAGCGGTAAATGCAGCCGGATTCCATTCCCCATTTCAGTCGGCAATCCTGCATTTTCCGCACACAAGGATTCTTTCAATCGGGACTCCGAAAACAGCGGATAAAATCAGTAGATTGTCGATCGTAGGAAGGCAGATCCCGTTCTGCCATTTATATATTGCCTGAGGATTCGCGAATCCCATGATCCGTTGCAGATCACGGACCGTCATCCCCTTCTTCTCTCTTAATCTTGTGTTATTAATTCCTGTCGCCGTTAAATCGACAACCGGTATTTCAGCACACATCTTTTTTCCTCCTATAATAGACCTATTTCAGGTTCTTCTGTTTCTCACCTCCCACACAGACGATCTGTTTTCATACAAAAAGCCGCCTGTCGACAAGACAAGCGGCAAATCATCTCCAAGCAACCCCTTTTATACGGGATCCTCGTTCGCCAAGTCCAGTCGGGAGCAAATATAGGACATAATCATTTCAGGGCATACTACACCCTTCCACATTGATTGAATAATACGTACTGAATCATAGTAACGCATCTTTCCCATGCTCCTTTCTTACATCTAAATCATAATGTAGCAGATATTGGAAAACGCTATCAATGAACCTGCGGTTGAATTTTTACAAGAAAACCGTCGTCTCTTCCAGCGGTTTGCGGTCATCATGTCTGGCTGAAGGCCCCATATCAGGATACCCGACGGGAAGAAGGAAAACGACATGTTCCGATTCCGGGAGGTTCAAAGCATCTCTGACGACCGTCTCATCAAACATGTTCACCCAGCAGCTCCCTACGCCGAGAGACCAGGCCTCAAGCATCATATGCGTTCCGACGATCGATGCGTCCTGATCCCCTGAATTACGGGCATAGTCGTCTGCTCTGTGGAAAACCAGAGAATCCTCATATGCCACCACGAGCACCACAGGGGCTCCGTAAAGACACGGGGAGGCGTCTCCGAGGCGCTTCATCAGTTCGCCGTCCCTAACTACATAAACGCGTTGGGGCTGGCTGTTTTTTGCCGTAGGCGCAATCCTGCCCGCCTCAAGGATCTTCATCAGTTTTTCTTCCTCGATCGGATCAGTTTTGAATTTGCGGACGGAGTAACGTCCTTTCATTTGCTCCAACATTTTTCTGTACCTCCTGAGCACAGTATGACAAAGCGGTTACCGCAAACAAGATCTTATTCCTGGTCGTCGTCATTTTCCACAGCGGTGACTGCGATATGCAGTTCTTCCAGCTGCTTATCGGTTACGACAGAAGGCGCACCCATCATGATATCCTGAGCCTTCTTATTCATCGGGAAGGGGATGACTTCCCTGATGGTCTCTTCTCCGGAGAGCAGCATGACCATCCGGTCCACACCAGGTGCGATACCTGCGTGAGGCGGAGCACCATAGCAGAACGCATTATACATAGCAGGGAATTTGCTCTTTACATCTTCTTCCCCCAACCGAACCATTTCAAAAGCCTTGATCATGATTTCCGGATCATGGTTCCGGACAGCGCCGGACGACAGTTCGATGCCATTGCACACAAGGTCGTACTGTTCCGCCATGATCGAAAGAGGATCGATTTCTCCACGTTCCGCTTTCAGAAGTGTTTCCAGCCCCCCGGAGGGCATGGAGAAAGGATTGTGGCAGAACTCGATCTCGCCGGACTCCTCGCCGATCTCGTACATCGGGAAATCCACGACCCAGCAGAATGCGTACTGCTCTTTATCCATATGACCGGGGACATTCGACCCAAGGATTTTGATCAGGACACCGGCTGTCTTCTGAGCGGCAGAGCGATCGCCCGCGCTTAGCGCGACGAATGTACCGTTCTCCAAGCCAAGACGTTCTTTCAGCAGTTCTTTTTTCTCTGTCAGGAACTTCGAGATGCCTCCGATAAATTCTCCGTTCTCATCCACCCGGAACCAGTAGGCCTTGTTTCCGGACTGAACTTCCGCTTCGGCAAGATATTTATCGATCTGTTTCCGTGTTCCTTCAAACCCGGATACCGGAATCGCTTTGATCACAGCGTTTTCGAAAGGCCCGAATCCGCAGTCGCTCAGAAGATCCGTCACATCAGAGATGCGAAGGTCGATTCTGAGGTCAGGCTTGTCAGAACCGAATTTTTCAAGTGCTTCAAGATAAGGAATGCGCACAAACGGTGCGTCTGAAGCACGGTCATAGGTTCCATACTTGGCAAAGATCGGAGGCAGCACATCTTCCAGAACTGCGAACACATCATCCTGGGAAGCAAATGCCATTTCCATATCCAGCTGATAGAACTCTCCGGGAGATCTGTCCCCTCTGGCGTCTTCGTCTCTGAAACATGGAGCGATCTGGAAATAACGGTCAAATCCGGACACCATCAGAAGCTGTTTGAACTGCTGAGGCGCCTGAGGAAGCGCATAAAATTTCCCCGGATGCTTTCTCGCGGGAACCAGATAGTCCCGGGCACCTTCAGGGGAAGACGCCGTAAGGATCGGAGTCGTGATCTCAAGGAATCCGTGTGCTGTCATTGCCTGACGAAGAGCAGCCACGACATTGCAGCGCAGAATAATATTCTTCTTAACTTCAGGATTCCTCAGATCCAGATATCTGTATTTGAGCCGAGCGGTTTCATCCGCGTCACGGCTGTGGTTGATTTCGAAAGGCAACTCATTGTACCGGCATTTGCCGAGGACCTCGACAGATTCCGGCACGACTTCGATATCACCGGTCGCCTGCTTCGGATTGCGGGAACTCCGTTCGCGGACAGTACCCGTCACGGACACTGTGGATTCCTTTACAATGTCCCGGAAAGTCCGGATCATCTCATCTGATTCCGCAACGACCTGTGTAGTCCCGTAGAAATCCCGGATGACTGCAAACGCGAGATTGGCAGAGACGACACGAAGGTTCTCCAACCAGCCGCAAATCTTAACCTTTGCGCCAACATCAGAAAGGCGCAGTTCTCCACAAGTGTGGGTTCTGGATTGCATATTATTTCTCCTCGATTATTCTCTAAATCCCAGAAGGGCTGTATTGATGAATTCCGTATCTGTCCACAGCCCAATATGTGGGTATTATATCACAATCAGACAACAAGTGTGATTCAGCCGATACTCATTCGGTCACTTCCGTATCCTGGACCGGTTGTTTCTCAAGAATTCTGGAACAGAGTTCTTTTAGAACTTCCTGGTCCATGATGGCATAATCATGACCGCAGCCATCACCGATGATCTGTTCCACATCCACTCCGGCAGACGTCAGCTTTTCGGCAAACAACTGGAGCGTCGGATAGAAGATCTCGTGATTCCCGTAATAAAGTGTCACATTCTTCAGCTGAGACACATCGCCGTACAGCGGACTCAGATGGTAGTCACTCGGATTATCCCCCGCAGCCCATAATTGTCCGTAAAGCCGGAGCATTCCGGCATCCAGCATGGTGTCCAGTTCCTGATACTTATCCGTTTCGGGATGTGTGATCATCAGATCGACCCACGGAGATACCAGGACCAGCTGCCCGGGCTGTCCTGGTCCTTCTGTTCCCCGCTCCGCAACCTGCTCACACAGGCCAGCAGCAAGCGCTCCGCCGGCAGAATCTCCCATCACAACTACATGCTCCGGCCCATACAACAGACACATCTGATAATACAGTGCTTCCAGGATCGGGTAAGTATGCGTGTAGTTGAAACCGGTCAGCAGCGGATAAAGCGGCACGATCACGTCATATCCCGTCTCAAGTGTGATCGTTTTTGTCACAGGATAGTAGAAACCGTTATCGTACTGCCCCATATACGCCCCGCCGTGGATATACAGCACCGCGTCCTTGGCATTCTTTTCAGACGCCAGTGTCAGGACACGTATTCCCCAAAATCTTCCTTCTGAAAGGCTGATTTCTTTTTCCCCTTTAGGGAAGTCATAGGGATTATGATCCATCAAAAACGATTTATCGTCGATCAGTTTGGAGAAGGAAGCCCTTTCTTCGACCGGTTCCGGGTCAGGCTCAGATACGGGCTCAGGTTCTGGCTCGGGTTCTGGTTCGGGTTCAGGTTCTGGCTCGGGTTCAGGTTCTGGCTCCGGCATCAGTCCAAGAAACTCCTTGATCTCACTGACAGCGGTCTCGATCTGCATCTCTGCACTGACTACTGCCTCTCCGTCACCACGCTGGATTCCATAACTGCCGAACTGCGCGTGATTGCCACCGGGGATCACATATTCCACACTGTCCTCCGGCCAGTCTTCCCGCGCTTCCTTATACTGTTTTTTATTCAGAACTGTGTCTCTTGAACCGTAAAGCGAAAGCAGGCGCATACTCTGGGGCAACGGTTCTGACGGGAATGATGCCAGAAGAATCACTCCATCGATCTCTTTCTCATGGCTAACAGCATACTTCCCGGCTACAACGCCGCCGAGAGAATGCCCTGCCATATACCAGGAAGTGTAGTGTTTCGTCCCGAGCACACTGTCCGCGGCGTCTGCATCAAACAGTGCGAAACGCGCAGGCATTTCCAGCAGAAAAACATCAGCTCCTTCTTCAGACAACGAACGCAGCAGCGGTGCATAAGCGGAAGCTTCCACCTTGGCACCGGGATAAAAGATGACCGCCGTTTCTTCTCCGGGGCCGTTGAAGAAATATCCGTAGTCTTCTCTAGAAACCGAGACTGTCTCTGTACTGTGCAGCGCTGCTTCAGCAGTTTCATCCGCATGATAGTAGGAAGAAAAATAAACGATTCCCAAACCCAGGGACAATAACGTCCCTATCAGGAAAGTACCGATTGCGCGCAAAAACCAGCGGTGTTTCTTTCTGCTGTTTTTCTTCCCGGTCATCAACCGGGTAATCAGCCAGCCGATCAGATAACACGCGATCAAAGCCAAAACTGCGAATACGATTTCGAGGATTCCCATTCTTCTCCTTTTCTACGGACGTTTCCGAGTGTACGACTATTATACAACAGGATCATTCCCATCTCTATCGACGATTTGTTAATTCTGTTTTTATGCGTCTGTCACAAGAACAAATGACGCAGCATTATTTGCTGCGTCATCAGTGATTCGGAATAAAGGGCGATCCCTGAGAGAACTATGGTTCACATATTACCCCTCGCGTTACGTCAGAATCAGTTCTGTTCGCCGGTCACATGGATCTGACAGGCTTTCATCGTGGCAAGCGCATGCGCGTGGCTCTCCGGAGTAACTCCGGCACAGCAGCTGGCGTCGACTGAAATCGGCACCTCAGGCATCATTGCCTTCAGCAGCAACGCGTTCGATACGACACAGATATCCGTGCACAAGCCGACCAGTTCCAGTTCCAAATCATCTCTTTCGGTGACGGACTTCAGTGTCTCACCGAGCAGGACACTGCCGAAAGTCGGTTTTTCAAACCGCTCTGAACCTTCCGACAGTTCTGCAATCACTGGGTTCAGGTTCCAGCCCTGCGTCCCCCGGATACAGTGCATAACGGGAAGATTCTTCCCCTCCTGCGTATTCATATACTCTTCACTATGCGTATCCAGCGTGTAAACAACATTTTCTTTAGGATACGATCTGATTTTTTTCGCCACGGCGGGTACGATCTGCTGAGCTTCCGGTGTTCCGAGCGCACCGTCCACAAAATCGTTCTGCATGTCAACGACGATCAGAATCTTTCTCATTATTCAGCCTCCTCCAAAGTCTTCAGCATCTGAGCGGGGTTCTCCGCCGCCTTGACTTTATCCATTGCTTTTATGATAACACCATTCTCATCGATCAGATAGGTGGTGCGTACGACACCCATCGAGACTTTCCCGTAATTCTTCTTTTCCTTCCAGACGTCATACATCTGAAGAACTTCCTTTTCAGGATCGGAAAGAAGCGTGAATGGCAGTCCGTACTTCTCCTCGAACTTCTTGTGAGAAGCAACGGAATCCTTGCTGACGCCAAGGACCACTGCCCCTTTTTCCCGGAACAACGGATACAGTTCCCCGAAGTTGCAGGCCTGTTTGGTGCATCCGCTGGTCATATCCTTCGGATAGAAATAGAGAATCACTTTTGACCCTGCGAATTCCGAGAGAGACCTCATGGTTCCGTTCTGATCCGGAAGCGAAAACTCCGGAGCCTTTGTGCCGACTTCCAGCATTACACTTACCTCCTTGAAATAATCCGATCAAATCAACTCAGTCATAATTATTGCGCTTCAGTCCAAAATATCCGTGACCACATCGACGATGTCTTCCGCCGCGCTCTTTCCTTCTGAACGTTCGTAAGCGCCTGCTTCTTTGTCCAAAGCGTCTCTGATTGCCTGGACATCACTCGTCAGCCCGGCAGCTCCTGCCAGCGTGTCAAAGCCGAGAACACCGGCGATATCCCCGATGATCGTCGAGGCATCACTGAAACCGATCTCGTCATCCTCCTCGATTACGGCCTTGATATCCCGTCCCGTCACATAGGCGTCCAGAACGGCTGAAATCACAGGGATCCCCAGCAGATCCGCCACTGCTCCGATATTGGATAGAGATTCATCCGACTTCACATCCGGCTTCAGGATCGGAAGAACCAGATCCGTCAGAACGACACTCGGTTTGCTGTCCGGTTCCAGAACGCCTGTGATCAGTTCTTCTGCCCGATATGTTTCCAGGAGCGACGCGTTTTTCGCCGCGATCTCGGGATCCATCAAAAGGGCAAAACGAAGTTCTTTCTTTTCTTCCTCTTCGGTTTCTTCTTCTGCTGCTTCCGCTTTTTCCGGAGTCTCCGCAGGATCCGTCACTTCATCTGCCTCAGATGATTCAGCCGGGTCAGCAGTATCCTCTTCAGCAGTTTCTGCCGCTTCCTTCAAAGCTGGAAGTTCCAGCAGCAGTTCTTCACTGCACGGATCCAGAAGAACCAGATCCGGACCGTTCTCCGCAATATCTGCTGCCAATGCGTCCATCTTGCCTCTGGAAATCTGAAGGAACTTCTTCCCTTTCAGTTTTTTGACCAGTTCCTCGTTTTCAGAAACAATCAGCACGCTTCTTGTGCCGAATGACGGTTTAAACAACTCACGCGCCACATTCCCAGCAAGTTTCATTCTGCGTTTCCGATAGAAGAAATAGGCAATTCCGCCCAGAACAGTTGCTCCGCCGCCGCCGGCAATAATAACCGGGAGAGGACTCTTCTTCGGAATCGTCTGTGTGATACGGTCGCCGCAATTCCTGCAGGTCTTGGACTCCAGCCCTTCTGCAAATATCGTAGGTGCTTTTTCCAACGTCCACTCCTCAGGATAGTCATGCCCGATCGGTTCGAGATCCTTCGGAAGAACAACACCGCACCGTTTGCATTTCGCTTCCTCGCGACCTTTTGCCGTGCAAGTGGGTTCCAGTACTGTCTGATATGGACCCGGATCATGTCCCAACGCGGGGATTACTATCGTTATCAGTTCGCCGCAATTCTTGCAGACGCCTTCCTCTTTTCCTTCAGCCGTACAGGTTGCATCTGTTTTTTCATAATCCACGTCGTGTCCAAGCGCTTCCAGCACTTTTTCGATGCGGTCTCCGCAGCGGGAACAGACAGACGCCTCCAGTCCTTCCTCCTCACATGTCGGTTCCTTCTCGACTGTTGTTTTGTAATCATGCCCCAGCGCGGGAACAGTCTTCGTGTAACTGTCGCCGCAACGGGAACAAGTGTAACGGCTCGTACCATCTTCCAGACAGGTTGCCGCCTTCAGGGTTGTGACCTGATAATTATGCCCCAGAGCAGGAATCTCAGAGAGATAAGAACTGCCGCAACGATCGCAGATATACCGGTCCGCTCCAGGCGCCGTACAGGTAGGCTGGCTCTCATGCGTCACAGACCATGCATGACCCAACGCTGCTCTGCCGTCCTCCTTGGTCGCTCCGCACCGCGAACAGACGAGGTGATACTCTGCAGGCTGTGTACAGGTAGGCTCGTGTCCGGATACGATCTTAAAATCGTGTCCAAGCGCTGGAAGGGTTGCATCGATCATATTTGAACATGTCGTACACCGTACTAAAGCAGACCCAGTACCTGTACATGTAGCCGGTACCAGAAGATCCAAAATCACACAGTTCCTATTCGCACGGCAGTCTCCGCAATAGGCCTGAACAGTATCCCCGGGCTGATAGGGATCGGCAGCATGAACATCCCATGCATGATTATGGAAGTTCAGTCCGTCCATGCCCGCAAATATCGC
>CAMKDB010000050.1 GCA_946411155.1 uncultured Faecalibacterium sp. | reverse complement strand
TGAACAGGAACATCCCGATGAGTCCGACCAGATTGAAGAGTTCCTTCAGCCACCACACCTGATTGGAGGCGGGCAGCGGATTCGGCGCGGGCATAAAGCGCTCGAACGCGGTCACCAGTTCTCCGACCACAGTGGTGGAAAAGTGGTTCGTCGCGTGGAACTGGGCGGGATTGTAGAAGACGGTGCTTCTTCCCGTTTCGGGGTTCGTATAGAATTTCCCTTCTTCAGCGGGTCCTGTGAAATCCTCTCCGGTCTGCAGGCTGATGATGCTCCGGGTCTCCTCAGAGGTCAGAAGCTTCAGACTGGAACCGTAGAAGAACTCGTCGAATTTTGCTTCGATCACAGCGACGTTGCAAAGGAAGGGGACCTGCTCCTGGGCGATGATGCCGGGATAGTTGCCCACCACGACGCCGCCGTTGACCAGATTCAGTTTATGCGCTTCTTCGGGATCCGCGCCGTTTTTCAGCGCTTCCAGTTCCAGGCCGGTGAAATAATGCATGGTCGTTACGGTGTAGCCGCCGCCCATGGAGTGACCGGTCACGCCGATACTGTTCTTATCCACATAGGGCAGGGTCGCCAGATAGCGGACGAATTCGATCATGCCTCCGCTGCTCACTTCCGGGGTGCCCTTATAGGCAGCCTTGGCAACGTCGGAATCACCGTGTCCGTAGGCGTTCATCGCGATCACCACGTATCCGCGGCGCGCGAGTTCCACATAGTTGCAGTCCTGCATCTCGCGGTTATTGAGATAGCCGTGGCTGGCAACGACTGCAGGAGCAGGTGCCGCTGCCGAGGCAGTCTTCGGCCGGAAAAGGTAGGCGGTCAGCGTGCCCGCCTGTGTTTCAAGTGACAGTTCGGACATTTCCACTTTTCCCCAGTCCGTCTGGATCGCTCCGGCACAGACCGCGCTGACCAGGCACAGAACGAGACTCAGACAGAGAAGGACTTTGCTTTTCTTTTTCATCTTTTTCTCCAATTCATCTGTTTTCAGTTCGTTTCATCACCAATAACTGGCAGCACAGCAGGTGTATTCGAGAATGTGCTTCCTAAATCGTATTGTATCGATATTGATGACGGTTGACAAATCCCGCTGCTCAGCCGAGAAATGATGGAGCACAGTCCGTTTTCCGACTCTACGTGATGCGGCTGGCAGCTATGGCTGTCTGTAGTTGCCCCTCGGCCGCATCTCTTCCTCGATCTGTTCCGGACTTAGCAGGCGGACATTTCCGGCGGACTTGGCGGCGAGATAGGTCCTGGAAGCTTCTTCGAGATATACCGCGCTCTGCAGGGCTTCGTCGAGCGAACTGCCAAAGGCGATCACACCGTGATTTCTCAGGATCACAGCTCTCGAACTGCCGCACCAGTCCACGGTCAGCTTGCCCATTCCCTCGTCGGACGAGATTGTAAAGGGGGCGACCGGTACACACGGACCGCAGGCATCCAGAACGCCCACGAGACAGCCGGGCAGTTCGTCTTCGATCAAACCGACGGCGGTGGCATACGGCTGATGGGTGTGGATCACTGCCCGGACTTCCGGTTTGTTCCGGAAGATATAGAGCAGCGCTTTCATATCGGAAGAAGGTCTCCGAATACCGTCCACGGTGTTTCCTTCCGGATCCACAAGAACGACATCTTCCGGCAGCATGGCCTCATACGACATCGCAGATGGCGTAAGCAGTACGAGTCCGTCTTCGGTCCGGACTGCGACGTTTCCTCCGGACAGCGAGATCAGGTCGTAACGCAGCATGGTCAGCGCGGTCTGAATGATCTCATTTCTCATTTCTTCATACAGCATTTTGAATCTCCCTAAGTACAGCGGCATCAACGGAACGGAAATAATCCAGATGATCCTTCAGGATCGTATACCCCCGGAGATCGTCTTCGTACCAGAGCTCCACGACGATCGGACTGTTGAACTCAGCACGGCGGAGTTCACGGTAAATGCCGGGAAAGTCCAGTTCTCCGGATCCGAGAGGAAGGTTGTAACAGGTATCTCTTCGGGCTTCACGTATATGAAGACCGACCATGTGACCTTTTCCTTTGCGGAGTTCCAGAACAGGGTCGAAGCCTTCCGTGAGCATATTGGCAACGTCGGGATATACCTGAAGCCAGGGTGAACCGACAGCCTGCACGATCTCCATGGCTTTTGCCACGGAAGTCACATGATACTCCACAGTCTCCAGCGCCAGCATCACGCCGTATTCTGAGGCGATCCTGGCGCTTGTGAAGAGTCCTTCCATGAATCTTTTCTCCGTCTCCGGGGAGGAGGGTTCATAGAAGACGTCATAGCCCGCGACCTGAATGACCCGGATCCCGGTCTCCGCACAGAACCGGACGGCTTTGCCCATCAGTTCCATGGAGCGCTTTCTCTTTTCTTCGTCCGCGCTTCCCATGGGGAAACGGCGCTGTCCGCTGAAGCATGTGGAATAGATCTCCACACCGCTGTCAAGGCTCATTGCGCGCAGCTTTTTTCTTTCTGCGCAGTCCCAGTCCAGCCTCGACAGGCGCAGGTCCGACTCATCCAGACTCAGTTCGAAGGTCTGAAAGCCGAGCTCAGCTGCTTTATCCAGCATATTGTTGAGTCCATCCCTGTGGAGTGCCTTTTCATATACGCCGTATCGGTAAACATCATTCAGCATATCCGGACCTCGCTGATTCGGCAGAACGTAACAGTTCCGCGATCTTCTTCATCGGATCCTCAGCCCGGAAGATGGTGCGACCGATCACCGCCCTGTCGGCGCCCCGCGCTGCGACGGCGGGAAGCAGTTCCTCATTGATCCCTCCGTCCACCCAAAGCTCGACCTGAGAGGGCAGAAGCTGCCGTAGCTGTTCGATCCGTACCAGGCTGTACGGTTTGAAGCGGATCCCCCGAAGATCCGACTCGTTCGTCAGAAGCAGGACATAATCCGCCAGATCCAGATAAGGGAGGACCGCCGTGACCGGGGTCTTATAGTTCAGCGCCATTCCGGCTCGCATGCCGAAACGGTGGATCTCGTAGAGGCATCGGGAAGGATAAGGCGTCGATTCGATATGAAATGCAACGGAACGGACGCCGCAGTCGCTGAGTTCTTCGATATAGCGTTCGGGTTCGTTAACCATCAGATGCGCGTCCATTTCCGCATCGGTGTGGTCGGCGAGTTCGCGGATGGTATCGGGCCCGAAAGTGATGCCCGGACTGAAATTGCCGTCCTCGATATCCAGATGAAGATAACCCGCATCCTTCACAGAGGCGGCTTCATCGGCGAGCGCAGTCAGTCTTCCGCTCGCGAGAGAGGGGAGGATGATGAACATAGTCTGTCTCCTTATCCGTAAAACACGTCCAGCGCTTCAAGCGCTTTTTCGTAACGCGCATATTTTCTTCTGTAGATCTCCGTCCTGCCCGCGTCCGGCAGATAGGTCCTCAGGACCCTGACGGTCTTTTCCACGCCGTCCGCGTAATCGCGGTACAGCCCGCATCCCACACCGGCGGCGATACAGACGCCGAGCGCACTGAGTTCGGACCCGTCCGGGACCTCGATGGGGATACCTGTCGCGTCTGCCATCATCTGAGTCCAAACCGGGGAATTGGTGAGTCCGCCGGACAGTCTCGCCCGGGAGAATTTCTTTCCCCTCGCCATCAGACGCCGGATATTGAAGAGAGAGGAAAAGACGACGCCTTCATAGACCGCGCGGACCATATGTGCCATCGTCGTATATCCCGCAACGTTGAGGAAACCAGCTTTTGCATCGGGATGTGTCGCTGATGCGTAAAGGTAAGGGATGAAGACGACCTGGCTGTCTTCCGGATCCGTTGAAGCGACCATCTCATTACACCTGTCATAAAGCTCGCCCGGGCTCAGATCCGGGAGAAACGGCCTCATGAACTGGTCGAGGAACCAGCTGAAATTGGAGGCGGACGTGGGAGTTGATTCTTCGACCAGATATCTTCCTTCCAGGAAGGAACAGGACACGGAATTCGTCGTCTCTCCGTACCCATATGAGATATCGTCCGACAGGTATTCATTGATCGACCATGTTCCTGCGATCATGCCCAGCGTGTCACCGTCAAGGATCCCGCTGCCCAGCAGTCCGGCGTCGACGTCGAACATGGCGCCGGTGACCGGCGTACCCGCAACCAGACCGGTCAGGGCGGAGGCTTCTTCCGTGACGGAACCGAGCGGTTCGGAACAGTCCACGCAAGGCGGGGCAAGCCGGAAGCAGTTCTCGATTCCAAGCAGGCGGAACAGCTCCAAATCAAAAGATCGCGTCCGGATATTCATCAGCCCGGTCGAAGAGGCTTCCGTGATCTCACAGCAGGGCATTCCGGTGAGTTTCATGCGGATATATTCCTTGATCCCGAGAAACCATCTTGCCCGGTCCACGTCCTCTCTCCGGTTCTCATTGAGCCACATCAGCAGCGTACAGGTCTGGGCAGACCACAGACTCTGATGGGACAGCGCGAAAGCTTTTTCTTCAAGCCCGGAGCGCCGGGCTTCAAGGACGGTCTTCTGCCCTCTGTTGTCTGTGGAAACGATGGCTTTCCCGATCGCGTTCCCGTCGCTGTCCGCTAGAAGTGTTCCGTTTCCGTAACCGGTAAGGCCGATACAGGCGATCCGGTCCGGACTGATCCCGGCATCATGAAGCGCAGAACGGACGGTCTGACATACTGCGGACCATACCGTGCCGGCATCCCGTTCCACATGATCCGGCGCCGGGGTCTCGATGGGGACGGAGACACCCGCAGTACCGACCAGATTCCCGCCGGAATCGAAAATGCATGATTTCGTTTCCGTCCCTCCGATATCGATTCCAAGTAAATACTTTTCCATTTTGCCCTCCGGGCATCGAGTCGTTTAGTAAGGCTCCCGCTGAAGAGGATCCAGCATTTCCGGAACGGGGCTGACAGCAGTAGTCGGCCCCGTTTCGATCGCATGCTCAGTTTTTCAGGGACGCAAGTTCGGATAACCTGTGCGCCGATTCTTTCGTCTGTTCGTAGAGTTCGTCGTAGATCTTCTGGTATTCGGAATAGATGCGGTGGTTTTCCGGGTCAGGTTCGTAAGTGCGCCCTGCACGGATGTATCGGGTCAGTGACGGGTAATCCTCAAAGCCCGGATATCTCACGCCCAGTGCGGCCATGAGACAGTCCCCGAAGCAGGCACCGACCGTATTCAGAGGCGTCGACACCGGCTTCCCGAGGATATCGGTGATGATCTGCATCCACAGAGGATTGAGCGCTCCGCCGCCGACGGCTATGATCCGGTCAACTTTTGCGTCGGGGTGTGTCTCCATGATCCGGATCTGCTGCCGGATAGAGTATCCGACGGCTTCCAGCGCGCTGCGGTACATATGCTCCCGGGTATGGGACAGCGTCAGACCGAAGACCATTCCTCTGGCAAGAGAATCATTGATCGGCGTGCGTTCGCCGGCAAAATAAGGCAGCGTGACCAGACCATCGCTTCCCGGAGGAATAGTTATGACCTGATCCATCATGATCTCGTAAGCATTTCGTCCGCCCATCGATTCAATCGCAAGCGCATCGGGAAAGATGTTGTCCCTGTACCATTTGGTGAGGCTGCCCGCGGTGTTCGTCCCGGCGGAGATATCGCAAAGTCCGGGCACGATGAACTGTTCGCGCCAGAGCCGCTCATCATCGACGAGATGTTCCGTGCCGAGGATCATGTAGACAGAAGAACCAACCTGAAGCATCATTTTTCCCGGTTCGACGACGCCGCAGCTGATCGCCTCCGCACCGGAGTCGTCCGTTCCGGTGATCACGGGCGTCCCTTCGGACAGCCCGGTCTCTTTTGCCGCTTCCTTGGTGATGTATCCGGCAATGTCCGCACTTTCCTGGATACTTGCAAGCTGATCCGGACGGCAGACGGGGGCACAGTATTCCGGTACAGGCTGCCGGGTATCCGGATCGTAGAGCGGGTTGAAGGAGGCAAGACCGAGAAAACGGTCCACGACATAATTGCCGGTCAGTTTTGCCGTGATGAAACTGGAACCGGTGAGGAACTTGTAGGTCTTTTCATAGACTTCGGGTTCCTTGTTTTTTATCCACAGGATCTTGGGCATGACATCGCTGGAACCGAGCGGCCTTCCGTACCATTTCAGGATCTGCTCCTCACCGTACATCTCCGTCAGCTGGGCGATCTCATCCGTTGCCCGGGCGTCGATCCCGTACAGGATTGCTTTCCGCAGGGGACGGCAGTTTTCATCCACCGGCAGACAGTCGGCTCCGAGTGCGCTGATCCCGACGGCCTTGATGTCCTGAGGATCGATTCCGGTATTCTCCAGGAGCGCGTTGCTGATGCGGCAAAAATCTCCCCACCAGTCTTCGTCAGCGTCATGTTCGTAGTGCCCGGGCTTCGGATTGGTCATTTCATGATGAACAGTGTGAAGTGCGACGATCCGCCCTTCTTCGTCCATCAGAGCGCCTTTGCTGGAATTCGTCCCGGTGTCGATACCCAGAAAATAAACGTTTGGCATAGTTTTTCCTCATAGCGTCTTTCTGAAAGCGTAGACGACTTCCATGAATTCCCTGACACGGTCAATGTCCACCCGGACATTGTTATGCTCCGCATCGTCCAGTTTTCCGTTTTCCTTGAAATAGGTTCCAACGACGGCAGCGTCGCTGACCCGCAGTTTCCGCTCGATCGTGTCGGGACGGCAGCCGGTGTTGGTCAGGACGACTACGTCGGGATTCTTTGCCTTGACCGACGCGATCAGTTCCTCGTCGACGTCCATGCCTGCCGCGTTTGCCGAGATACATAGTCCGTCCGGATTGGATTTGGACATGGTGGAGGCGGCGATATCGGCTAGCGGACGGAGGTCGAGATTCCTGTCCGATTCGGGATTGATGAAGTACAGCATTTTCAGATTGTCGAGAGGAAGAGCCGCTTTTCTTCTCAGCAGAGCGGAAAAATCATTGTTATACAGTCCGCCGTCTCCGACATATACCCCGGAAAAAGTTCCTCTGACATAAGCTGCGCCGACGGCTGCGGCGAGTTCGAGACAGGCGGCGCCGTCGGAGATCGCGTCGACACCGAACGGAACACGGATCTCGCTTCTCAGCGAACCGATCACATATGCCATGGCGGCAGGAGTCACGATATCCATTTTCCGCTGATACGGAAAACTGAACTCGTTGGAGAAGATGATCCCGTCCACGCCGCCGTCCTGAAGGGCGCGGAGATCCTGTCTCGCGTGCTCCGTGATCTCATCCATCGTTGTCTGTCTTTTGTATCTTGGATCTCCGGGGAGAGCATCCAGATGAAGCATTGCAATGATCGGTTTCTTGACGCCGAACATTTTTTCGGTCCACAGCATTGGTTTTCTCCTTTTTATTTCTCAGGAAGGAATGTCCTGAGGTATTCAGCGGTTTGTTTTACGGATGAATAGGGATCTTCCCAGTAGATTGAGTCGTTGATCTCCAGGTCGATCCCGTTTTTGAAGCCGTTTCTTTCCAGAGTCCGGATATATCCTTCCAGTTTCTCCCTTCCGAATGAGCCGTGGCCTGGGATCATGTGGTTGCTGTCGGAATAGTGGATCCATTCGATCCGGTCACCGAAGGCGTCAAAGTATTGCTGAAGGTCTTCTCCGGCGACCTCCATGGCAACAAGGTCCACACAGACGCGCAGGGCGGGGGAATCGACTTCTTCCAGCATCCTCCGGATATCCCCGAGACAGATGCAGAGATTGCTTTCGTAAGGCTGGAGCTGTTCCAGAACCAGTTTTACGCCCATCTCCTCAGCTTTCCGGCACAGTTTCCGGAAACTGTCTGCGGTTCGTTCCCATCCTTCTTCTCGCGGGAGATCCCGCGGATGGCAGCCGGTGTTCAGAAAGACCCTGTCGGTCCCGAAACTGAGGGCGTCTGCCATAGCAGTTTTCATATACGCGACAGTTCGGTCACGGAGAGCCTGAGACGGGGCGGAATAGCTGAACGGATAGTTCAGGGTCTCCGGCGTATAGATCACCACGCGCATGCCCCGGTCTTCGATCTCCTTTCTCAGTTCCGACGCCGCAGCTGATGAGCCGTCCGGATGATCCAGCGCGCAGAAATGTGGGACCCCTCCCCAGAGATCGATGAGACGGAGGCCGCATTCCTGCAGGGTATCAAGATAATGGCTGAAAGTGTGCTGTACGAACTGCACGCTCATCACCGAAACATCATTCATCGTGATCCTGGACATGTTTTTCCTCCTGGTTTACGGTATGTGTCTGCGGAAACGTGTTGGAAGACATAGGAGCCGAGCCGCAGTTGCGGCACGGCTCCCAGCGCTGAGTGGTTCATTAGAAAATGAAGACTGAAACCCCGACCGCCTGCACACAGCGATATCGGAGAGCTGATTTCAATTTACCATTTTGGTACAAGTTTTCAATAACTTGCATATATTTTCGTCTGAATGCCTATCTCAGGCGTTTTTTTTCGGCATACGGAACGAAACTGGTATAGAAAAGTATAGCTCCGGAGCGGTATTTTCAGTCTCTTTTTAGGAAATATAAGGTGTTTGGCGCTTGTGCCCGTCTTCGGCGAAGTTGACGTTCTGCAGTGTCGGTCCATATAATAGGGACAAATAGGTACAAAATGATAAAAACATGTATACTGCGGAGCAAAAGAATGAAAGCAGCAATGATCGGCGATAACTGTATCGATGAATACCGCATGATCGACGGCATCGAAGTCAATCGCCGGTACCCTACGGGAAACGTCGTGGACACGGGCGTCAATCTCCGGAAACTGGGCATAAGCACTTCTGTGATCAGCACGACCGGAAGCGACGAGAACGGGAAGTGGATGATCGAATCGCTTACGAAAGAGGGGCTCGATCTGACCAGGTTCAAGGTCGGGAACGGACCGACTGCGATCACGCACATGGACATGGACGGCACGGACAGAGTTCACGGCGACTATGAGGAAGGCGTGATGGCGGATATCGTTTTCGACAGGGAGGATATCGCGTTTGCGGCTTCTCATGACCTGGTCCACTCCGCTCTGTGGGGAATGGCGGACGGCGTTCTGAAGGACATCAGGGAAGCCAATCCGGACGTCCTCATCAGTTTCGATTACTGTGACCGGCTTGATGATCCGATCATAGAGCGGACGCTTCCTTATGTGGATATCGGATTCTTCTCCTGCCACGACAGGGCGGACGATTTCGTCAAGCCGTATCTGCAGGACAAAGTCGATCGAGGAATGCGTATCGCTGTTGCGACGTTCGGAGAGAAGGGAAGCCTTGCATGGGACGGCAGGGAATGGTTTGAATGCGGGATCGTCCCTGCTGCGCATGTCGTCAATACGGTCGGCGCCGGTGACAGTTACATCGCCGGTTTTCTGAGCGGGATCCTAAAGAAGAAACCCATAGGGGAGTGCATGCGGATCGGCTCGGAAGTGAGTTCGCAGGTCGTTCAGGTCTTCGAACCCTGGGTCATGTAAAGGAGATTGCTGATGAAACTTGGAATGTTTACCTCGGGATACCAGCGGAACCCGCTGGAACACTGTTTTCAGGACGCGAAAGAGTACGGGTACGATTTCATCGAGCTTTGGGGCGGTAGGCCTCACGCCTATGCGCCGGACCTGAGAGCTGGTGAAATCAGGGAACTGAGAAGGCTGATCGAAAAATACGAGATGCCGGTTGTCGGCTATACGCCGGAACACAATGCCTATCCGTATAACTATATGATCGGCTCCGAATCCCAGAGACAGGACGCAGTGGATTACCTGAAACTGTGTCTGGATATGGCAAAAGAGATGGGAGCTGAATTCATGCTGACCAGCCCTGCAAATGGGGGATACCTCGCGACATACGATGATCTGTGGCCTCGTCTGGAAAAGACGATCCGGGAGCTGGGAGACCATGCT
The DNA here is from genome assembly GCA_946411155.1 of uncultured Faecalibacterium sp. Lineage (GTDB taxonomy): Bacteria > Bacillota > Clostridia > Oscillospirales > Ruminococcaceae > RUG11783. The sequence continues at coordinate 2,729 of CAMKDB010000050.1, read as the reverse complement.
GCCGGTGTCGGGGTGAAACTTGTTGTAGAACCTCTGACTCCTTATGAATCTAATTTCTTCACCCGGGCAAACGACCTCGTCGAACTTTTCAAACGGATAGACAACCCGTGGATCGTGGGCATGTGCGATGTGGTACCCCCATTTGTGCAGCATGAGAGTATCATGGCCTACTTTGACAAGCTGGGGAACAAAATGGATCACATGCATATCATCGACGGGGATGCGGGCACGGACAGCCACATCATGCCGGGCGAAGGATCCATGCCCCTGCAGGAACTGTTCTTTGAACTGAAACGCGTGGGATACGACGGAACAGCGACGCTGGAACTCGTTACGGGATACATCAACGAGCCCAGATTCTATGCAAGAAGAGCAGTGAACAACGTCCGTAAAATGATGGCGGAAGCGGGTATTTGAGAGAATTATGTTTATTGATATCCATGTACATCCGGCCTTTTTCGAGCCGATTAACGAAGATCCCCTGCGGGAGGAGATGCGGCACAGGGCTCTGGACATTCACAAAAACGGAACATCGAGCCTGCAGCATGTGCTGAACCAGATGAACTGCGCGGGTCTCGACAGACTATGTTTGCTTGCGCAGGATTATTCAGCAGATATGGGTACGGAGATCGTGAGCAATCAGGAGGTCCGGAAACTCGTCGATCTGGTTCCGGACCGGTTTATCGGTTTTGCCTCCGTGGATCCCAGAGATCCGGATGCGCCTGAAAAACTTGAGTACGCATTTGCGGAACTGAAGCTCAGAGGGCTGAACCTGCACCCGGGAAGAGTTGAGTTGGATCCGTGCGATGCCCGGATGGAGCGGCTGTATGACATCTGCGAAAAGCATGACGTGCCGGTGATGTTTCATGCAGGCCTGTCATGGGAACCCGGTACGCATACGGAGTACGGAATGCCGATCCGGTTTGAGGATCTCGCGATGGAGCGTTCCGGACTCCGGTTCTGCCTCGGTCATTTCGGGTGGCCGTGGGTGCGGGAGACGGCGATGCTCATGCTGAAGTATCCGAATGTGTATGCGGATACGGGAGTCCTGTATTTTGACAGCGCGCTTGAGTTCTACAGTACGACCTTTACTGAGGATATCCCCGTCACCTGGATCGACAGGAGCTTAAGACATCAGGTCCTGTTCGGATCGGACAATCCCCGGTTCGAGCAGATCCGGATGGCAAAGGCGCTGGATCGGCTTGGTATGCGGGAAAGCACAGTGGAACTGATCAAAGGGCAGAACGCGCTGGATTTTCTGGGCATGAAAGGGGAACGGTGATGTTCTACACGGAATCGATTTGTATTGAAACGACGGAATACAATCAGATGACCGTCATTACTCCGCAGGTCGAGGAGATCGTGTCCCGCAGCGGAATCGTGGACGGGATGGTAACGGTCATAACGAAGCATACAACGACCGGAATCATCGTCAATGAGGCGCTGGAATGCCTGGAAAGCGACATCTCCACAGCGCTCGGGATGTTTGCGCCGGAGGACAGGCCATACAGCCACGCCAGGATGCTGAGAGACTACGGCTCGACTGCCGGGAATCCGACAGGCCATCTGAAAGCGATGCTGACCGGGAATCACTGCCATTTTCTGATCAAAGACGGGAAGATGGTGCGGGGCGGTGCGCAGGATGTCTATTTCTGTGAGTTTGACGGACCGTCCCAGAGAAGGGAGATCGTCGTACTTGTAGAAGGCTGATCAACCATGTTCAATCAGAAGTCCCACGGCTTCTTTGAAATATTCGCTGAGAATCGTTACTGGAAAACTGAGTGACTGAGAAAAAAAGCATTTCATCTGGTCTGACGGTGTGCACAGCTGTTCAGATTCCAAGGAGGAAAAAAATGTCTGAAAACAAAAAAGAATTAGGCAGAAAGCTTGGCCTTGGCGCGGTGATCGCGCTTGGTGTCGGCACTACCGTAGGATCGGGCATCTTTTCGTCGTTAGCTGAGGTTGCCAATGCTTCAGGAAGCGCGTTATTCCTTTTCCTGGCATTTATTATCGGCGGTCTGCTTCAGATCCCGGCAAACTTCTGCTACGCGGAGCTCGCGTCCGCTTATCCGGAAGACGGCGGTCAGTATGTTTATTTCCGTGAAGCAGGCTCAAGACCGCTTGCGTTCCTTTGCGGCTGGATCAGCTTCTGGGCAACGGACCCGCCTTCAATCTCGATCATGGCGCTGGCGATCGTAAACCATCTGGCATATTTCCTGCCGATCCATGGTTTCGTTCTCAAGATCCTGGCCGTGGTATTCGTACTTCTCTTTATGTTTATCCATCTGCGCAGTGTTGAGGGCGGCGGAAAATTCCAGACCGTTATCACTGCACTCAAGATTCTCCCCTTTGCGTTGATCATCGGCGTGGGACTGTTTAACCTCAGAGGAGATCTGCTTCTTTCCGGCCAGCGTCTGGCATCAACGACGGCAACGGGGCTTTCGGCACTGATCGCCGGTATCGCTTCCACCACCTGGTCCTATGACGGCATGGCTGCAGCGTGCTATATGTCCGGTGAGATCGAAGATCCCCATAAGAACATGCCCAAAGGACTGATCCTTACAGCTCTGGTAGTTCTTGGTCTCTATGGCGGTCTGACCTTTGTTGCATCCGGTCTGCTGACGGTCGATGAACTGGCAGCTTCCGAAGCCCCGATCGCGCTTCTTGCGTCCAAACTCCCCGGCATCGGCCACATCGCAGGAACAGTGGTTGCGATCATGGCGATCATC
>CAMKDB010000049.1 GCA_946411155.1 uncultured Faecalibacterium sp. | reverse complement strand
TGAGAAACTGTACCGGCAATAGGAAGCACGCGACTTCAGTCGTGTGAGGCTTCACAACTATATGAGGAAGTGCATGCAGCACAGTGTAGGGAAGAAAAAATGAGATTCAAGGCATACGAAGAAACAGATTATGATGCGGTCTGCCGTTTTCTTGTCGAATTGAACCGGGAGGACCGGAAACATATCAACTGGAACTGGGCGCGCTTCGAGTGGATGTACGAGCATCCGGATTTCGACCGGTCTCTGCTTTCTGCCATCGGAACATGGTGGGAAGGAGAAAGAATCGTCGGCGCCGCGATCTATGATATGTACTTCGGTGAAGCCTTTTGCGTGGTGCTTCCGGGATATGAGCATCTGTATCAGGAGATCCTGGATTATGCGTTCCGGGAGCTGAAAGATGATTCCGGACTCGGTATCGCGGTAAGTGACCGGGATCAGGATAGGATCAGTCAGGTTGAACAGGCCTATTTTTCCGTGACGGATCAAAAGGAAACGGTCATGGAACTGGACCTGGAGCGGCTAGAGACTCCGCCATTGCCTGCAGGGTATTCTTTCTCTGAGGTAGACTTTGCGAAAGTTGACAGCAGAGAAATCCAGTGGATGTTCTGGCAGGGCTTCGATCACGGGGACGATGTCGCAGAATTTGAAGAAGATTATGCGCGTACGATGAGAGCGGAGCTGAAAGTCAGGAAACATTTCGACCCGGAACTGAGTGTTTCTGCGAAGGATCCGTCGGGAGAGAGAGCGGCATACTGCTGTGTCTGGTTTCTGGATGGGACGGACTATGCGTATGTGGAACCGGTCTGTACGCTTCCTGCTCATAGAAAACATGGGCTTGGCAGCGCAGTCGTCTGTGAAGCATTGAGGCGCGCGAAAAAACGCGGTGCAAATCGTGCATATGTGATTTCGGATCAGGATTTTTACCGCAGTCTGGGATTCCGGACAGCAGTCCAGTATTCATTTTATTGGAAAAAATGACAGCAGAAGCACATCTGTTCCCAATCGGATGATCTGAGTTCCTTTATTTCACGCAAAACCAGCACGCGATCGCGTGCTGGTTTTGGATTCTCCGGAACCGGATTGATTTTTTTGTTTCTGAGATAATTATTGGAGAAGACCATAATCCTTCGCCAACTGTTCGAGCGCTGGGAAGGATCTCCGGATCATTTCGGGTGAGACACAGTAGGACAGTCTGACATAGCCTTTTGTCCCGAAAGCGTCTGTTGGTACGAAAAAGAGATGATGCCGCTGTGCTGCATCCCGGGCGAAAGCGACCGCGTCCGGGATCGGACTTTTTACCATGACATAGAAAGCGCCGTGCGGAGGCACGAAAGAAAAACCGCATTGTTCCAGCTGTCCGACAAGGAGATCTCTGTTTTGACGGTATAGACTCACATCCGTCGTATCGCCGATACAGTGCAGCAGAACGCGCTGGAACAGGGTAGGAGCACAGGTATGTCCGTAGATCCTGCCTGCACCGGCAACTGCCCGGATGATCTCCTTCCGCTCCGCGATCCTGCTGCTGAAGGCCAGATATCCGATACGCTGCCCTGCAAGGGACAGGGATTTACTGTACGAATAACTGACGATGGTGTCGTCATACAGATCCATGAGGTAGGGCAGATCTTCTCCCTCGAATACGATCTCCCTGTAGGGCTCGTCGGAGACGAGGTAGATGGGATGACCGTATTCCGTTTCTTTTTCGCGCAGCATAGCTGCCAGGTCCTGAAGTACTTCCAGAGGATAGATCACACCGGTTGGATTGTTTGGGCTGTCGACGATGACCGCTCTGGTGCGGGGGCTGATCGCTTCCCGGATCGCGGAAACGTCCGGAAAAAAAGTCTGCGGATCCGCGTCCACCGCGACGAGTTTCGCTCCTGCAGCCATAAGAAACGCTGCGTATTCCGTGAAATAGGGAGCGATGCAGATGACTTCGTCACCGGGGACAGCCAGCGCTTTGAGCAGAATGGAGAGACCCGCACAGGAACCGGCAACGACAAAGATGTCCTCATAGGTCAGATCCTGACCGAACCGGCTGTTGATATGACCGGCGATCGCTTCACGGACCTCCCTGATCCCTGCATTGGGACCGTATCCATGGACCGCTGTCTGATCTTCTTCCTTCAGGACCGATGCGATCGCTTCATAGACGGAGGGCGGAGGCGGCAGGTTCGGATTGCCGATGGAGTAGTTGAATACATTCTCGCTGCCGATCTCGGCGGCAAGTGCAGCGGCCTGGGCATTGAGTTCCATGATCACGTCACCGGCGCTGAGTTCACTGAGCGCTTTGTTGTACATCGGCTCACTCCTTTCTGCCGAAACGGTCGATCAGCAGATCCATGGCTTCGACATAGGACTGGAAACCTTTTCCCATGACGGTCGCCACACATGCCTGACGGACATAGGAGACCTGCCGGAAATCATCTCTGCTGGGAAGGTCGGACATATGGACTTCTACAGTGGGGATCCCGACCGCTTTCAGCGCGTCCAGAATCGCAACGCTTGTATGGGTGTAGGCTGCGGGGTTGAAGACGATCCCGTCCGTGTCCGGATAGGCATCCTGGATGGCGTCCACCAGAGTTCCCTCATGATTGGATTGGATGAACGAGACATCGACGCCGCGTTCCGCGGCATGGATACGAAGCAGATCCACCAGGTCCTGATAGGTCTGTTTTCCGTAGATCTCTGGTTCCCGGATGCCGAGCATATTCATGTTGGGACCGTTAAGTACGAGTATGTTCAAGGTAATCCTCCCAAATGGTGTCAACGGTGGCATCCACCGTTCCGTTATTGTCGATCAGTTCATCCCGGAATGCTTCATACATCGGCGCGCGCCGGGCGGCCATTTCTTTCAGATCCGTTTTCAGTGAGAGCGGCCGTCCGTTTTTGGGAAGCAGGTCGAGTGCCCGGTCCAGCTGGAACAGAATGCCGTTCTGACGCAGGGGATAATAGTTTTCCGCTCTGGTCACGATACCGCCGCCGGCCATGATAATGACCCCGGATTCTTTTCCCGCTTCTGTTGCGGCTTTTGTTTCTCTGGCACGGAAACCGGATTCGCCCTCTGTCTCAAAGATCTCGGGAATCGTCATACCGGCCTCCGTTTCGATCAGTTCATCCAGGTCGATGGCTTTGCGGCCGGTCTTCTCGCTGAGTGCGAGGCCGACGGTCGTTTTTCCGCTGCCCGGCATGCCGATAAGAACGATGTTGCTTGTCTGTGTGCGCAGCAGTCCGGTGATGCGTTCGACTTCGCTGTCCGGGATCGGACGCCCGGTGAAGATGCGTTCGGCTTCAACGGCCTGAGCGACAAGCATGGGCAGTCCGTCGGAACAGGGACATCCCAGTTCTTCCGCCTGTGCAAGGAGGGCGGTCCGATTAGGGTTGTAGATGACGTCCAGTACACACTTCAGGTTCGGAAATCTGCGAAGATCCAGCAGTTTCTCCCCGCTGTGGGGATACATTCCCACCGGAGTGGTATTGACCACGATATCCGTTTCGGATTCATTGTAGACGTTTTCGTAGTTGACGGGTCCGCTGCGGGAAACGACGACGATGCGGGAAGCCCCCTCATGGGAAGCCACGGTCCGCGCAGTCAGGGAAGTGCCTCCCGTACCGAGGATCAGGACATTGGCTCCCGAAAAAGAGATCCCCGCCCGTCTGGCAAGATAGGAAAAACCGGCGGCATCCGTGTTGTATCCGCACAGGGAACCGCTGCTGTCTGTCACCAGTGTATTGACACTTCCGATCTCTTTTGCCAGAGGATCGATACGGGTGCAGTATGGAATCACCGCTTTTTTGTACGGGATCGTAACATTGAGTCCGCCGATGTCCTGCTGCGTCAGGAAGGAGCCGAGCCGGTCCGGTGTCAGTTCATACAGTCTGTATGTACTGCAGCCAAGTTCCCGATGGATGGGAACAGACCAGCTGTGTTTCAGGGTCTCACCGATCAGACCGTAAATGCGATCGCCCATGGTCACTCCTCTTTTCCCGCTTCGGCCATTCTGCCGAACAGTTCCCGCTGCCTGTCCTTGGACAGGTCCATGAGGACCCGGAACAGTTCGCGTGAATAGGGGGCGAGGTCGCCGGATTTCGCTTCCACTTCCGCGAGGATCTTCTGTTCACGGGCTGCATTCAGGATCGGCAGATTGCGTTCTTTTTTATACACGGCCACCTGTTCGGCGCATGCCATGCGCTCAAGAAACAGCGAAAGCATCTGTTCATCGATGGCATCAATGCGCGCGCGGATCTCTTTCAGTTCCATTTATTCTTCTCCCAGCAGCAGATCCAGCAGAACGACGGCTGCGGCGGCTTCCGCCACGGGGACGGCGCGCACCGCGATACACGGGTCGTGTCTGCCGCGGATCTCGATCTCGGTCTCCTCCATTCTGGAAAGAGAGACCGTCTTCTGTTTTTTGGCGATGGACGGCGTGGGCTTCATAGCCAGCTGGAATATAAGCGGCATGCCGTTGCTGATCCCTCCCTGGATCCCGCCGGACCGGTTGGCCTCAGTTCGGACGGAGCCGTCCCGGATGATGAAGGGATCGTTGTGTTCCGAGCCCCTGAAATAGGGAGCGGAGAATCCGGATCCGAACCCCACACCTTTCACGCCGGGGATCCCGAAAAGAGCGGCGGAGAGTTTGCTCTCGATGCCGTCAAAGAGAGGACCGCCGATACCGGCAGGGAATCCGGTCACGGCACACTCCACGATGCCGCCCACGGAATCGCCTTCGGAAGAGGCGGAAAGGATCTCCTCCTTCATCGCCTCCAAAGCGCTGTCCGAAAGGACCGGAAGTTCTTTCGCGGCGACTGAGCGGAAGAGATCACCGTCAGGCTCCAGCGGGAACGGTTCATCCAGAACCGTGCCAACGGCGTAGAGATGTGCTCCGATGCGGATCCCTCTGTGCGCCAGGATCTGTTTCGCGATCCCGCCGATGATGCACAGCGGAGCGGTCATCCGTCCGGAGAAAGGACCGCCGCCGTTCATATTCATGGTTCCGTGATAACGGACCGATGCGGTGTAATCTGCATGTGACGGCCGCGGCGTGTCCGAGAAAGGAGAATAATCCCCGGACCGCTGTCCGGTGTTGCGGATGACCGCTTCCAGTTTTTCTCCCGTAAGAACGCCTCCGTCCATACCGGACAGGAATTCCGGGATGTCCGGCTCGCTCCGTTTCGTGGTGAAGGGGCTGTTCCCCGGCGCACGGCGGCGAAGAAAAGCCTGAAGTTCCTCCAGGTCGATCTGTTCGCCGGCGGGAAGGCCTTGTGCAGTGACGCCGATAAGCGGCTCATGAGAACCGCCGAAGATCCCGATCTTCAGATTCGTGCCGAGTTCATAGGACATGAACGACCCCTCCCAGTGAGATAAAATCATCGAAAAAAGTAGGATAGGATTTGCGTACCGCTTCCGCACCGCGGATCAGTACAGGACCGGAAGCCATACAGGAAGCGGCGGCAGCCGCCATGACGATGCGGTGATCGTTTCCGGAATCGACTTCTCCTCCGGCGAGTGATGGAACCGCGCTGACGGTGAGGCTGTCCTCCGCTTCCGTCGCGATGCCACCGAGAGAGCGGATCAGACCGGCAGTAGAACGGATACGGTCGCTTTCTTTAAGGCGGAGTCTTCCCGCGTTGGTGAACTCCGTCCGTCCGGAGCCGGACGAGGCTGCGACTGCCAGCACAGGCATCAGATCCGGAGTCGGATCGATATCGATGCGGATCCCGCTTAATGGGGAAGAAGAAACATGAAGCGTGTTTTCTTCAGAAGACAGTTTTCCACCCATGGAAGACAGAAGGACCGCTGCGGCGCGGTCTCCCTGTCTGGACTGCTGATCGAGCCCGGTGACGGAGAGCGCGTTTCCGCGTCCCAGGAGTCCCATCACGAGAAACGGCGCAGCGTTGGACCAGTCCCCGCCTATGCGGATCGTTCCGGGAGAACGGTAACCGGAGGAAGAAGAGACCGTCCACTGGTCATTGTTTTCCTGCACATCCACGCCAAAACGGGACATGATATCCGCTGTGATCCGGACATAATCCGCGGAGCGAAGCTCCGTGGTGATCTGCAGTTCGCTTTGCCCCGCAAGAAGAGGAAAAGCCAGCAGCAGACCGGTGATGTACTGGGAACTGATGTTCCCGGGAACACGGAAGGTTCCGCTCCGGAGCAGGCCGCTGCTCTCCAGCGGCAGGCGTTCAGAAGAAAAAACGATACCGTGTCCGGAAAGCGCGCTCAGCAGTTCGGAAAGCGGACGCTCCGGCAGACGGCCATGTCCGGTGAAAACTGCTTTACGGGCGACTGCGGCAGCGACCGGTAAGAGGAATCTCAGGGTCGAACCGCTTTCCAGACAGTTCAGAGAGACTTCCTCCGGAGTTCTGTGTGAAGGAATGACCAGAAACAGGCCGGGCTCGAAACGGATCTCCGCGCCTAGTGCCTGAAGACAGGAAACGGTAGCCCGGATATCGTCCGGTATATTGCATTCATTTTGATATAGCGTGCCGGACAACTCGATCCGTGTCTCCCGGTCCGCAAACGAAGCACAGATCAGGGCACGGTGAAGTTCCGATTTCGCGGGGATCGCGGAAACGGTTCCTTTCAGTACAGAAGGTATGATCTCAACATCCATCAGAGTCCGATCCTGAATAATTCATATAGTTCGTCAAACGTCAGATCCATCAGTTCGCAGTGACCGACCGAACGGGGAATGACCGCCGTGATCCCGGCTCCGCCTGCTTTTTTGTCACTTTTTGACGCTTCCAGAAGATCATCCGCGCTGAAAGAGGTATGAAGGGGAAGATCCCATGCCAGAAGCATCTTTTCCACCGTTTCGCTTACTGATCCGTCGGAGAGCCCTTTGAGATCTGCTGCGCGGGCGATCATGGCGGTGCCGACTGCGACGGCGTGCCCATGGGGGACCTGAAATCCGGAACACTTTTCGATGGCGTGTCCCGCCGTGTGGCCGAGATTCAGAAGTTTCCGTTCACCGAGTTCGCGTTCATCCCGCTGGACAACGCCGGCCTTGTAGCGGATGCATTCGGTGATAATCGAGCGGACATTATCGCGGTCCGGCGTCAGGCACAGTTCAGCCAACCGTCCGCCGGTAAGGACAGCGGTCTTGACGGCTTCCGCCATCCCGTCCGCAAAGAATTCAGAGGGGAGCGTATCCAGAGTGTCGATATCGCAGAGGACCAGCGAAGGCTGATGAAAGACACCGGCAAGATTCTTGCCGGCAGGCAGATCCACAGCGCATTTTCCTCCGACAGAGGAATCGACCATGCTCAGGACCGTCGTCGGGATCTGGATAAAAGGGATGCCGCGCATATAGCATCCTGCAGCGAAACCGGTCATGTCCCCGCAGACGCCGCCGCCCAGCGCGATCAGGAGATCTTTTCTGTTCAGACGGAACAGAGCGGCCTCGTTGAGGATCCCGGTGAGCGTTTCCATGTTCTTGTGTGTCTCACCTGCTGCAAAAACGCAGGAACCGGCATCAATGCCGGCGAGACGAAGCGAATCCAGCACCCGCTCGAGATAGAGCGGCGCGACGTTGCTGTCGGTTACGATGACCGTCCTGCTGTCGGGGAACGATTCTTTGACCGCTTTTCCCACGGTATCCAGAAGCCCGTGTCCGACCCGGACTTCATACCCTTTCCCGACCTGTACCGGAATGGTTTGAATCTCAGACATGAGGTTCCCTTTCTGTGCCGGTCATCTGCCGCCGGCACGCTCTTTGTATTCCCGTCCCTCTTTCAGCAGTTCACGCAGCCGTTCTTTGTCCGCTTCATGCAGTGCACGCTGATAGGTGCTCAGATTTTCAACCAGCAGGTCGACCTGTTCCGTAAGAAAATCCAGATTTTCCATGAACAGTTCCGCCCACATATCCTCGTCCAGACGAGCGACACGGGTCATATCCCGGAAACTGCCGGCAGAGAAACCGTACTGGCGGATCGCTTCAGGACTTTTGACATAGGCGCTGGACGTGATGTGCGCCAGCTGCGAAGTATAGGCGATCACCCGGTCATGTTCTTCCGGAGTGGTAAAAGTCATTTTGGTGAAGCCGATACTCAGAAAGAGATCCTGAACTTTTTCCAGCGTCGGCAGATCGGTTCCCGGATCGGGCGTGAGGATCATGGAAGCGCCTTCGTACAGGTGCGCGGATGAATTGGTGAATCCCGCCACTTCCTTCCCGGCCATCGGATGTCCGCCGATGTAACGGAAACCGTTTGCTTTGGCAAGCGGGGCGATGGCTTCCACCACGACGCGTTTGACTCCGCAAAGATCCACCAGGATCGTGTTACCGGAGATCTGGTCCGCATGTGTCTCCGCCCATCGGATCGCGGCGACGGGACGGATCGCCAGAAGGATGAAATCGCATTCCTTCAGCGTTTCTCCGTTCAGTTCGCCGCGGATCGCCCCGGTCATTCTGGCCATTGCCAGGACTTCGGGATTGAGATCTGCTCCGTACACCGTGTGCGCGGTCTTGCTCTGTATGCTTTTTGCCATGGATCCGCCGATAAGGCCGAGTCCGACGATACCGATCTTCATCTGATTAAATTGCTCCGTTACTTATTCGTAGTCGATCCGGGGCATTGCGCCCAAATATTCATGCATGGAGAGAAGGTTCCGGCACAGCGTGTCGAATTTATCAGGGCGCAGGGACTGTGCGCCGTCGCTCCAGGCATGCTGGGGATCGTTGTGGACTTCGATGAGCAGTCCGTCACAGCCTGCTGCAACGGCAGCCATGGACATGGCGGGCACCAGCGCGTATTTGCCGGTGGCATGGCTGGGATCGATCAGGATGGGAAGATGTGTCTGCTTCCGGAGCAGCGGGATACAGGTGAGGTCCAGTGTGTTGCGGGTGGAGGGCTCGAAAGTACGGATCCCGCGCTCACAGAGGATGACGTTGGGATTGCCTTCGCTCATGATATATTCCGCGCTCATGAGCCATTCTTCATAGGTGGAGGCCATTCCTCTTTTGAGCAGCACCGGTTTTTCCTGGCGTCCGACTGCCTTGAGCAGATCATAGTTCTGCATGTTCCGGGTACCGATCTGGATCACATCCACGTCATCGAACAGTTCCAGCTGGGAGATATCCATCAGTTCCGTTACGATGGGAAGCCCGGTTTCTCTCTTGGCGGCGCTCAGATAATCCAGCGCCTGTTTGCCCAGTCCCTGGAAAGAATAGGGGGAGGTGCGGGGCTTGAACGCGCCGCCGCGGAGCATCGTGGCTCCGCTGGCTTTGACCGCCTTCGCGATACCGATGATCTGTTCCTCGGACTCCACCGAACACGGACCGGCGATGACCGTCAGATTTCCGCCGCCGATCTGTGTGTTACCGACCTTGATGACGGTATCTTCCGGATGGAACTTGCGGTTCGCCTCTTTATAGGGCTCCGCTACGCGCTTCACGTCCTCCACGATGTCCAGCGCGGAGATCAGGCCGATATCCAGGACCGATGTGTCGCCGACCAGACCGAATACGGTCTCGTTCGCGCCGACGGAACGGTGAATGGTGATGCCTTTGCCTTCCAGCCAGGAGACAAGTCCCTGAACCTGATCCGGATTGGGATTCTTTTTCAATATGACGATCACGTCTGTTTCCTCCAAAAAATGACCCGTAGCGATTCAGCTGCGGGTCGGATTCGTCTTCTGCTTGCCAGTGAAATGTCCTTCTGTCAGCCAGACCAATCATTACCGCGCTGTGCGTGCGCAGTAATAATAGTAGCTGTAGACGTTTGCGGACATCCGATTCATGGCAGGATCCTTTTCGATAGATAGTATCATGATGATAACATGATTCCTTGCGGATGAAAAGACCAAAAACGCCGAAATACCAACAAAATTTTATGAATTTAAAGTGTTGAAGCAGAAAAGAAGGACGGCACTGTGTCTGTCTTTCCGGCGCGCGGTCTGTTACAATGGAAAAAACATACAGAGGGGGGGACGGGTCATGGCGGAAAAACGGCTGACGCTGCTACTGGGCAGTTCGGTTGATATCTTCTATCTGATCGACCGCTATCCCGAAGAGGGAGATTTCACCATGGGCAGGGAACTGGAGACCCTTGCCGGCGGACCGCCTCTGAACGTGGGCTGCGTAGCCGCTGCTGCCGGTGCCGAGGTCGCGGCGCTGGACTGCCTGAATCCCGAAGACAGTGCCACGGATATCATCATTTCCACATTGAAACGGCACGGGGTGGATGTGTCCCATGTGGTCTTTGATCCGGAAAGCAGGGACGGGAAAGTCGTGATCCTCAGCAACGGGGACAAGAGGACTTATGTGGTGATCGATCCGGTCCGCAAACCTTATGCGGTCACGCAGGAACTTCAGGAGTTGCTGAATACGTCCGGATATCTATACAGCATGACGCAGATCCCCGATCTCTCTTTTGCGGACAGGGAGACTATCCGGGAAACCCGAAGGCGCGGCGCGAAGATGGTCTTTGACGGATCTGCCCGCTATGATACGCCGGAAAGCGCTTCCATCCTTCTGGATCTGGGAGACGGCCTTTTTATCAATACCACAAGCTACGGAAGGCTTGCCCAATGTCTGGGAAGAGATCCGAAGGAAGTACTTCTGGAACGCGGTTATGAATTTATCTGTGTGACGGACGGAGAAAACGGTGCTTCCTGTTATACGGCATCGGGAAACTGGACCACTCCGGCTATCCCGCTGGAACATGTGCTGGACGGCACGGGAGCAGGGGATGCGTTCGCCGGCACGTTCCTTGCCGGACGGCTGCACGGACTGGACTTCGGAACCTGTCTGCGCCGGGCTGCCGCAGGAGGCGCGTATGCCTGCACCGTTATGGGGGGACAGGGAGGCTGCTGTTCCGGAGAACAGCTGACGGAGTTTGCCGGACGATATGGCTGGGAGGTGTGAGATGGAGATCTGGGGAGAACCGATGGAGGTCTGCTTCTCCAAACTGAGGCAGCGGGTGCTGGAAGCGGTGGAGACCACCGATCTGGATCCGCTGTTCCGCACTTTTGAAAAGATCAACGGTCCGACTGCCGTTACAGGCGTAGGAGGATCATCTGTCGTAGCGGCATTTCTGGCGGAAGTTCTCAACAGAAAGAACGGTATACTTTGCACGGAGATGATGCCGAGGGATCTCCGTTACCGGAATATGGCAGGCTATGAGAATGTGGTCGCCTGCAGTTATTCGGGGAAAAACGTGGGTGTCGACGCGTCATTCTCAGTGGGACTGCGCAATTACCTGTTCTCTGCAGGAGAACGTCCGGATGCGGTGCCTCTGCGGTACTGTATCAGCGAGGAGGAGCGCAGTTTCGTTTCTCTTGCCGGAACGCTGATTCCCATGGCGCTGACACTGCTGTACTATACAGATAATGACCGGAATCTTCTGGAGCGTATTCTTCAATGTGCGGAATCATTGCCGGATGTGATCCCGGAGAGTGATGTGGTGGAGATCCTGTACGGAGCGGAAAACCGGGCGGCGGCGTGCTTTCTGGAATCGACTTTTACCGAAGGCGGACTTGCCGCTGCCGTGATGCACGAAAAATACGATTACTGTCACGGCAGATGCAGACTCAACGACGCCCAGGGCAACGACCTGATCTGGTTTCCGGAGGATCACGGATTGGATCTCGTGTTCCGCAGGGAACTGGGGAGCTTCTACGGAAGGGTCACAGAGATCGATTCAGGATATTCGGATCCGGTCGTGCGTGATTTCGCTGATACCTGCACGGCGATGTATCTCTGCAGGGAGATCGCCCGAAACAAAGGGAAGGATCTCAGTCTGAAGATCATCCCGCCCATCAGTGAGGTACTCTATACATATGGCGGTGAACTCTGAGCCACCCGGCTGATACGGTCATTTATAAAAAATAACTGAAATGGAGAACGAAATCGATGAATCTTTATCTTCTGGCGGAGACCATTGAACCCTGTACTGCGGAGGAACTGAAAGAAAAGAAAGGATGCCAGTATGCAGCGGTTCTGACTTCACAGGAGTGGGAACGTGAACGTGAACGTTTCGATATGGGCATCGAACTTGAGCCGGATGCCCAGCATATACACAATACAAAAGCGGAAGTGAACTATGACTCGCTTACGGGTACTTTTCAGATTCCTGACCGTGCTTTTCTGAAAAAGAAGGATTACCGTTTTGCCTACGCACTGGATGAGAAGGGGATCGTATTTATTGATGATACCGGCAAGGCGGAACAGATGATCAATGAGATCCGCCGCACGAAGCACTGGCGGAGACCGAGTCTGGAACGGTTCCTGTACGATTTTCTGGAGCTCATCGTGGATGACGACCTGTCGATGATGGAGCGCTATGAGGAAGAATTGAACAGGATCGAAGATACCATCCTGTTTTCTCAGGGAGAAGGTGATCTGGCGAGAGTCAATGAGATCCGGAGTGACATGCGCGTACTTCTGGTGCACTATGAGCAGATCATCGATCTGACTCAGGAATTGGAAGAAAATGAGAACGGATTCTTCAGCGAGGAAAATCTGCGCTATATCCATCTGTTCATGAACCTCATGACGCGGAGATACGATTCCGCCGTTTCTCTCAGGGATCATACGGTGCAGGTGCGGGATCTTTACAATGCGCAGCTGGAAGTCCACCAAAACAGGATCATGACTCTGCTCACGGTCATCACGACGATCTTCATGCCGCTGACGCTGATCGCGGGCTGGTACGGAATGAACTTCCGTTATATGCCGGAGTTGGGATGGTCACTTGGCTACCCCGTCGTGATCGGGATCAGTATTGCCATCGTGATCGCATGTCTGGTCTTCTTCAAGAAAAAGAACTGGCTATGACCGGAACAAAAATGTCAACGAACGGAATTGGATTCGGAACGATATGTTGTCAGGAGGTATTCTGAAAATGGGAAAAGCGACGAAAACGATGGGAAAATTCAGGGATCTTCCGTATGAAAGACCTGATGTTGGAAAAGTGAAAAAAGAGATCTCCAGATGCCTCGGGCAGTTCGGACGGGCGAAATCCTTTGA
>CAMKDB010000048.1 GCA_946411155.1 uncultured Faecalibacterium sp. | reverse complement strand
AAAATCATTCAGAACAGATCGGGAAAAGGATCGCCTGAAGAAGAAAACGTCTTTCCGTCAAGATAAGAAAAGAGAGAATCCTTTTCGGTATGGAAGATCAGTTCTTTCGATATGAGGCACTGATGATATCGCATCCATCTTTTGTTTGCCTTTGCATCACCGTATTTTGTGTCGCCGAGAATCGGAGCGCCAAGGTGGGCGAGATGAGCACGGATCTGGTGCGTTTTTCCGGTATGGAGGATAACTCTCATAAGCGTCAGACCGCCTTTTACCTGAACAGGGTGGAATTCCGTGACGATCTGTGATGAACCCGGAGTCTCATGATCTGTAATGGTTACCATGTTGCGTTTCTCATCTTTCTTCAAATAAGCAGTGAATACCCCGTCCAATTGTACAGAACCAATACAAGCGGCAAAATATGTCTTGTCGAGTTTTCGCTCCCGAATCAGACGGTTTATCTCTTCGACTGATTCATGGTCTTTGGCTGCGATGATTAGACCGGAGGTATTTCGGTCGAGTCTGTTGCACAGCGCGGGAACAAATGAGTCTTCGATATGGTACTCACCCTTTTCATATAAATATCTTAGGAAACGGGAGACCATGGTGTCACTATACTCGCCCTTTACCGGGTGAGAGTATAACCCTTCAGGCTTGTTCAGAACAGCTATATGCTCGTCTTCATAAATAACAGAGATGTCTTTTGAAGCATTAAGGAAATCAGGTCTCCGCTCACGGGATGGAACTCCAAGCATCTCGTCTTTCAGCCAGATTTCTACCACGTCATTCTCCTGCAGCCTGTAGGAGGCATCTGTTCGTTTTCCGTTCACCTTGATGTGTTTGGTGCGGATGGCTTTATACATGGCAGACGGCATGAGAAGAGGTGCCTGTTTCTCAAGGAAGCGTGAGAGACGAGTTCCGCTGTCTTTGGTTTGAATCTGAAATGATTTCATGTGATGATATACTCCGCAGGTTTCTACTGATATTCTACAGCAAAAGTGATCTGATGGAGAAGAAGAGAAAATCCTGAGTATCGTGCTCCGCTTTGTTCCTTGTTAAAACAACACTGGGATGATATACTTCCTATGTTGCGCAATGTGTTTTTCATTGCCGTTCAGGACATATAAACAATGCTTTGCTGCGGATGCTGCGGGCATTTATTGCTCTTGATTGCTTCTGTTTTTTGAGGAAAACGGCAGAAGTTAGTTTTTGTTGTATAAATATGGATCATTTTGAACTAGTTTCTCCATTTAAACCTACCGGAGACCAGCCTGAGGCTATTAAAGCGCTGTCGGAAGGTGTTCTTCGCGGGGACCGTATGCAGACACTGAAAGGTGTCACCGGTTCCGGCAAGACTTTTACGATGGCGAATATCATAGCGAATGTTAACAGGCCGACTCTTGTATTGGCTCACAATAAGACGCTGGCCGCTCAGTTGTGTACTGAGTTCAGGGAATTCTTTCCCCACAATCGCGTTGAATATTTCGTTTCCTATTATGACTACTATCAGCCTGAGGCATATATTCCGGGAACGGACACTTATATTGAAAAAGACAGCGCGATCAATGATGAGATCGACAGGATGAGGCACTCTGCCACGGCTGCGCTATCTGAACGCAGAGATGTTTTGATTGTTGCATCGGTCAGCTGCATCTATTCCTTAGGAAACCCTATCGATTACAGAAATTCCGTCATTTCGCTTCGCCCTGGCATGACTTATGAACGGGATGCATTGCTGAAAAAACTTGTTGAACTTCAGTATGAACGCAATGATCTTGGCTTTGAAAGAAACCGTTTCCGCGTTCGCGGTGATGTCGTGGAAGTTTTTCCTGTTTACAGCAATGACAAGGCAATCAGGATCGAGTATTTCGGCGATGAAATTGATCGTATTTCCGAAATCAATACAGTTACTGGCGAACGGACGCTGACGCTTGAGCATGTTGCGATTTTTCCGGCGTCACACTATGTCATCCCGCAGGACACTCTTGTAGAGAAACTGAAAGAGATTGAAGCGGAGATGGATGAACGTGTTGCCTGGTTCCGTTCCCAGGGAAAACTGATCGAAGCGCAGCGAATTGCCCAGCGTACTCTTGCGGACATCGAGATGATCACCGAGATCGGTACATGTAAGGGAGTAGAAAACTATTCGAGAGTTTTGTCCGGCAGAGCTCCTGGCAGTGAACCATCTACTCTTCTCAGTTATTTCCCAAAAGATTTCTTGATGTTTATCGACGAATCGCACGTCAGTCTTCCTCAGGTACATGGAATGTATGGCGGTGATTATTCCCGGAAAAAGAATCTTGTGGATTACGGATTCCGGCTTCCGTCCGCTTATGATAACAGACCTCTGAAATATGAAGAGGTGATGGCACATATCAATCAGGTGATCTTCACAAGCGCAACTCCAGGTGCTTTCGAAGTGTCTAATTCCACACAGGTCGTGGAGCAGGTCATACGTCCTACGGGGCTTCTGGATCCGGAAGTTTCTGTACGCCCTGTGGAAGGACAGATCGATGATCTGCTTTCAGAGATCAATCTCAGAGTGGAACAGAAAGAACGTGTGCTTGTAACAACGCTGACAAAGCGGATGGCAGAGGACCTAACAGATTATCTAAGCGACCGGGGTGTCAAGGTACGGTATATGCACTATGACATCGATACGATGGAGCGAATGGAAATCATACGGGATCTCCGTCTGGGGGAATTCGATGTTTTGGTCGGGATCAACCTTCTTCGTGAGGGACTTGATCTTCCTGAGGTATCGCTTGTTGCTATCCTGGATGCGGATCAGGAAGGATTCCTGAGAAGTGAGACGTCACTGATCCAGACTATCGGCAGAGCCGCCAGAAATGACCACGGAATGGTCATTATGTATGCAGATACGGTGACTCCTTCCATGGAGCGCGCGATCGTAGAGACCAACCGAAGGAGAGAAATGCAGATCGCGTATAATAAGGCTCATGGAATCACTCCGAGGACGATCAAGAAGGATATTCGTGACGTGCTGGAGATCAGCAGGAAGGATGTGCGGGATGCAGCAGGTAAGAAACTATCCAGAAAAGAAAAACTCGACCTGATCGAGCGAATGACGAAAGAAATGAAAGAAGCTGCGAAGATGCTCGAATTCGAGTATGCTGCCGAACTGCGGGACAAGATCGCGGATCTGAAGAAAGGACTGTAACCAGTGCCAGTAACCGATATCATCATTAAAGGTGCGCGTGAGCACAATCTGAAGAATATCAATGTCTTGATTCCGAGAGATAGACTGGTCGTCATGACCGGACTTTCAGGATCTGGGAAGTCTTCGCTTGCCTTTGACACGATTTTTTCTGATGGTCAAAGACGATATATGGAGAGCCTGTCCAGCTATGCGCGTCAGTTTCTTGGCCAGATGGATAAGCCCGATGTGGATTCCATTGAAGGCCTTTCTCCGGCAATATCCATAGATCAGAAGACGACTTCCAAAAACCCAAGATCCACAGTCGGAACGGTAACGGAAATCTATGACTATCTCCGGCTGATGTATGCCAACATCGGAGTCCCGCACTGCCCGATCTGCGGAAGAGAGATCAGACAGCAGAGCGTTGACGAGATGGTCGACGCGGTGATGGAATTGCCTGAAGGAACCCGTATGCAGATCATGGCGCCGATCGCCCGGGGGAAAAAGGGTACTTTTCAGCGTGAACTGGAATCTGCGAGAAAGAGCGGTTATGTAAGGGCGAGAATCGACGGACTGATCTATGATCTGGACGAGGAGATCGTTCTTGAAAAGAATAAGAAGCATTCGGTTGAGATCGTTGTTGACAGGATAATCAGAAAGGCGGAATCGGCCTCCAGAATCACGGACAGTATTGAGACTGCCCTTGCATTGACGGGTTCGCTCGTAAACGTTGTGACGGATTCTGAAGAGATCGTTTTCTCCCAGAGTTTCAGTTGCCCGGATCACGGTGTTGCCATTGAGGAAATGACTCCCAGGATGTTTTCTTTCAACAATCCTTTCGGCGCGTGTGAAACCTGTACCGGACTAGGTACATTCATGAAGATTGATGAGCGCAATGTTGTTACTGCTCCCGACAAATCGATCCGACAGAACTGTATCACCGCAAGCGGCTGGTCTTTCTCCGAGACCTCAATTGCCGGTATGTACTATAAAGCACTTGCCGATAAGTATCATTTTTCTCTCGATACACCTTTTCAGGACCTCCCTGATCTTGCCAAAAACGTTATTCTTTACGGGACGAACGGGGAATTGCTCAGCCTAAAGCGCTCCAATGAATTCGGGTATTCCAACTATCGTGCTCCGTTTGAAGGTGTCATCAATAATCTTGAACGCCGATATTCAGAAACTAACAGCGATTGGGCAAAAGAAGAGATCATGCAGTACATGTCTGAGGTCGAGTGTCCTTCCTGCCATGGCCATCGACTGAAAGCCACCAGTCTTGCCGTCACAGTTTTCGGAAAGAATATCATGGAACTGTGCGATATGTCCCTTGTTGAGCTCGACAGATTCTTCGACGGGATGACACTTACGGACAGAGAAAAACTGATTGCATCGAACATCATTAAAGAGATACGTCAGCGTGTTTCTTTTCTGATCGATGTTGGTCTCTCATATTTATGCCTTTCGCGCGCAAGCATGACATTATCTGGGGGAGAGAGCCAGCGTATCCGTCTAGCGACTCAGATCGGTTCATCTCTGATGGGCGTTCTGTATATTCTGGATGAGCCTTCTATTGGCCTTCATCAGCGAGACAATCAGAAACTGATCAATACACTCAAGAAACTTCGTGATATCGGAAACTCCGTGATCGTCGTTGAACATGATGAGGAGACGATCTTGAATGCGGATTATGTTGTGGATATCGGCCCTGGTGCAGGAATCCATGGCGGTGAAGTACTCTATCAGGGAGATGTCGCCGGTTTGTTGAAATGCGAAAACTCGCTGACCGGTCAGTATCTTTCAGGAAAGAGGAAAATCCCAGTTCCGTCAGAGAGACGTCCCGGAAACGGTAAAAGCCTTACTTTTACAGGGTGTGCACAAAACAATCTGAAGGACCTGACAGTCGAATTTCCCCTTGGGAAACTGATATGCCTGACCGGTGTTTCCGGCTCTGGAAAATCATCTCTTCTGAATGACATAGTTTTTAAGACTCTGAATGCGAGACTGAACAGAGCTCATGACATCCCGGGAAAGTATAATGCTGTTTATGGTCTGGATGCAGTCGATAAATGCATCGGAATCGATCAGTCCCCGATCGGAAGAACACCGCGGTCAAACCCGGCGACTTATATCGGACTTTTCAATATGATCCGAGAGGTGTTTGCCTCTACCACGGATTCTAAAATGAAAGGCTATAGTGCCGGACGTTTTTCATTCAATGTCAAGGGTGGACGCTGCGAGGCGTGTGAAGGAGATGGACTTGTAAAGATTGAGATGCATTTTCTCCCTGATGTTTACGTGCCTTGTGATGTGTGCAAGGGTAAACGTTATAACAGAGAAACCCTTGAAGTTAAGTACAAGGGGAAGAACATCTACGATGTTCTTGAGATGACTGTGGATGACGCATTAGATTATTTCTCCAATCATCCGCGTATCATGCGCAAATTGCAGACACTCAGCGATGTCGGACTTGGATATATTAAGCTTGGCCAGTCCTCCACGACACTTTCTGGCGGTGAGGCACAAAGGGTTAAATTGGCGAACGAACTGTCCAAGATCAGTACGGGGAAGACAGTTTATATTCTGGATGAGCCGACCACAGGTCTTCACACCGATGATGTACGGAAACTGCTTCTGGTGTTGGATCGACTTGTTGATGCCGGAAACACAGTGATTGTTATCGAACACAACCTGGATGTTATCAAAACGGCGGACTGGATCATCGACTTGGGGCCTGAAGGAGGCAGCGGAGGCGGTCAGATTGTTGCTTGCGGAACTCCGGAAGAAGTCGCTGCAAATCCGGATTCATTCACCGGAGAGTTCTTACGAAAGGTACTAACAACTTGAACGATATCACGTTACAATTAAAAAACGCGTTGATGCTGCGTTTTGGTCGGAAGCCGAGTTTGTATATCCGTACATACGGATGTCAGCAGAATGTTGCTGACAGCGAGCGGATCAGGGGCCTGCTGGAATTGTGCGGCTGTGTTTCCGTTTCATCTGAAGAGGAGGCGGATCTGATCCTTTTCAATACCTGTGCAGTTCGAGGGCATGCGGAAGACAGAGTTATTGGCAATATCGGAAATCTTAAAGCACTGAAGAAGAAACATCCTCAGACGATTCTTGCAGTGGGAGGGTGTATGGTCCATCAGGAACAGGTAGCAAATGATTTGTTCAAGCGTTTCCCGTATATTGATATAATCTTTAACACCAATGATCTTCACGCTATTCCCCAGATTATTCTTGATGCACTGACTTCCGGGAAAAGGGTGTTGCGCCCGACCTGCTCCGAATTTGCTCTCAATGAAGATATTCCTGCTTCCAGAGACAATGCGATTTGCAGGGCTTTCATTCCTATCATGTATGGCTGTGACAATTTCTGCTCTTATTGCATCGTTCCTTATGTCCGGGGCAGAGAACGCAGCAGAAGGCCGGACACGATTAAAGCGGAGTTCGAAGCCTGTGTAAAGGAGGGGTATAGAGATATTATGCTCCTCGGGCAGAATGTGAACTCTTACGGTAAAGGTCTTTCCTGTGGAACATCTTTTCCAGATCTGCTCACTGATCTTCAGCAGACACCTGGCGATTACTGGATCCGGTTTATCTCAAGCAATCCCAATGATGCTACGTCAACTCTGTTCGATACCATGGCAAGTTCCGATAAGATTGCGCGACATGTTCATCTTGCCGTCCAGTCAGGAAGTGACAGGATACTGAAAATGATGAACCGTCATTATACATGCGAGGAATATCTTTCGATTCTGAATTATGCCCACAAGGTGGTGCCGGATCTTTTCTTTACTTCTGACATCATTGTCGGCTTCCCCGGTGAGACTGAGGAGGACTTTCTTAAAACAGTCGAATTGCTGAAACGCGCAAGATTCTATGCGATTTTCAGTTTCATCTATTCAAAGAGAGAGGGGACAAAAGCAGCCCTTCTCCCGGATGAAACTCCTCATAAACTCAAAGCGGAACGCCTGAATTACCTTAATGAGATACAGCGTCAGATTACCGAAGAATTGGAAACTGCCCTGATAGGTTCAAGGCAGAAAGCGTTATGTCTTGGACAGATCGGAGACGGTATGTACGAGTACAGACTGTCAAACAATGCAGAAGTTACGGTGGATTCTCCAGGTGAAAGAAATGAATTCTACACGATAGAGATTACCGATTATAAAAACAGAAGACTTTATGGGAAAGGAATCAAAGAATAATGTTTGAAGATAACAAAATCATTGCGATGACCAGATCTCTGGGGTATGCTCTCCAGCAGGAGAAAGAGTTCTTGGAGTACATGGAAGCCCGCCAGAAGAATGACGAGGATGCAGAACTTCAGAGCATGATCGAGGATTTTAATGAGGTCCAGACACAGGTCGATGTGCTTCTCAACAAAGATGAGAAAGATACCGAGAAGATTGAGGAATTGTCTAACCGCATGGACCAGATTTATCAGGCAATCATGCAGAATGAGAATATGGCGAATTACAATGAAAAAAGAGTGCAGTTCGATCAGCTTATGCAGTTCGTGAACCGAATTCTTCTTGTTTCCATGAACGGGGGGGATCCTTTTGGAGTAAAAGAAGAGGACTGCACAGGAAACTGCTCCACCTGTGGTGGATGCGGCTGATCATATTCTAAACAGGAAGGCAAATCATCATGGCATTACCGGAAATCACACCTCAGCTCTCTCCCATGATGAGGCAGTACATTGATATCAAGCATCAGCACATGGACAAACTGCTCATGTACAGGCTCGGAGACTTCTACGAGTTGTTTTTTGATGATGCTGTAACTGCTTCAAGAGAACTGGAACTTACCCTCACCGGAAGGGACTGCGGCTTGGAAGAACGCGCACCGATGTGCGGCGTTCCTTATCACGCTGTTGACAGTTATATTTCACGGTTGGTGGAAAAAGGGTATAAGGTCGTGATCTGCGAGCAGATGGAAGATCCAGCACTCGCGAAAGGGCTTGTAAAAAGAGGGATTGTCCGGATTATTACACCAGGAACGCTGACGGATACGGATTTTCTTGAGGATGCTAAAAACAACTATCTTTGTGCGGTCTGTTCCGGATTTGATCGTCCTGAGATCGGCATAGCCTTTGTCGATATCACTACCGGAAACCTCATTCTTTCCGAGGTTCAGAATGTTGAATCCCTTCTCAATGAACTGTCCAGGTATGAACCAAAGGAACTGCTGCTTAATGAGACCGCGATGGAGAATGACAGAGTCCGCAACTATCTGGATTCCAGTGTCAAATCCTATCAGGTCCTGACAGACACGTATTTTCATGCCGATACAGGAAAAGCGAAACTATCCGCGCTGTTTTCGCAGAAACAACTGATGGAGACGAAGCGGCTGAAGGGGCTCAATTTCTGTTCAGCTACCTGTGCGCTTCTGAAGTATTTGGATGAGACTCAGTTTTCCGGTGTTGCCAGGATTTGTTCGCTCGAATGCTACAGCGTTCAGGACTATATGATCCTTCCCCAGAGTTGCAAGCGTAATCTCGAGTTGACCCAGACCATGCGTCAGGGAGAAAAACGCGGGAGTCTGCTCTGGGCGATTGACCGGACGACAACTTCCATGGGACACCGGCTGCTCAGAAGCTTTCTCGAGAAACCTTTGATCAGACCGGATCATATCAATTCCAGATTGGACGGTGTTGAAGAGTTCTATTCCAACTCGGTTCTGACGGGACAGATTATGGATTCGCTCAAAGGCGTCTATGATATCGAGCGGATTATGACGCGGATCGTCTACGGGAAATGTGTTCCCCGGGATCTTATCAGTTTTGCTCAGAGCTCTGTCAGGATGAAAGAAATCAAGGCGCTGTCGGCATCTTTCAAGTGCCAGCTCCTGAAACGGATCGCGTCTGAGATCGACCCATGTGATGACCTGCGCAACCTTATTCAGACAACGATAGTTGATGAACCTCCTGCGCTGATGAAAGACGGGGGATATATACGCACCGGATTTAATCCGGAGATCGATGATTTGAGGGATCTTCTTTTCAACTCCAAGCAGTATCTTGCAAAAATGGAGCAGAAAGTCAAAGAGGATACTGGAATCAAGAACCTGAAAATCGGCTACAACCGTGTCTTTGGCTATTATATTGAAGTTTCTAAAGGAAATCTGGATCTGGTTCCAGAGACTTTTATCCGAAAGCAAACACTGGTCAATGCGGAGCGATTTATTACAGAAGAACTGAAGGACCTGGAGAGCAGGATCCTGTCCTCCCGTGAGCGTATCGATCTGCTTGAACGTCAGGCTTTTGATGATCTCTGTACCGTCCTTCAGAATAATATTCAAAGGATTCAGCGTACTGCATACGCGGTCTCTTATCTCGATGTGCTGTGCAGTTTGGGCGACCTGGCCAGAGATTATGGATATTGCAGGCCTGTTGTGGACGACTCCGATGTAATCGAAATCAGTAACGGTAGACATCCGGTAGTCGAACGCGTGCTCAAGAACGAGTTTTTCGTCCCCAATGATACGGATCTTAATTGCAGAGAAAACCTGGTTCACATCATTACCGGACCGAATATGGCTGGTAAATCGACATATATGCGTCAGGTCGCGCTGATTACGATCCTTGCTCAGATCGGCTCGTTTGTCCCCGCAAGAAATGCAAAGATCGGCGTGGTGGATGCCATTTATACCCGTGTGGGAGCTTCTGACGACCTGTTTTCCGGTGATTCAACCTTCATGGTTGAAATGAAAGAAGTCGCGGAGATCTTGAGCTGTGCCACGGGAAATAGCCTTGTTATTCTCGACGAGATCGGAAGAGGAACTTCCACGTTTGATGGGATGAGCATTGCGCGTGCGACCATCGAGCATATCTGTATGCCGGGTGGCATAAACTGCAAAACTCTCTTTGCGACCCATTATCATGAGATCACTGATATGGACGCTGAGTTTGAAAATGTGAAGAATTTCAACATTGCTGCGAAAAAACACGGTGATACGATCACTTTCCTGAGGCGTATCGTTTCGGGACCGGCAGATGACAGCTACGGAATCGAGGTAGCAAAACTTGCCGGAATTCCTGACTCCGTTACGGAACGCGCAAAAGAGATCCTGCATTCGATCGAAGCACAAAATCCGGAAAGGATCGAAAGAAAAGTCATCACAACCCAAAACAACGTATCGAGTGAACTCGAAGACGCTGTAAAGGATATTCATATCGAGACGCTTACTCCATTGGAAGCGATGAGTGTTCTCAATTCGTTAGTGCAGATAGCCAACAGAAAGAAAGAAGATTGAAATGGGATATGTCCGTGTATTGGATAAGAACGTCAGGGAACTAATCTCTGCCGGAGAGGTCGTCGAGCGTCCTGCATCTGTCGTGAAGGAACTTGTCGAAAACTCTCTGGATGCTTCCGCGACTATCGTTGAGGTCTCTCTGGAACGGAATGGTCTGAGTGCGATTCAGGTGCGTGACAACGGTAAGGGATTTGAGCGGGACGACGTGGAAGTGGCATTCCAGCGGCATGCTACAAGTAAGATCAGTACGGCAGATGACTTATACAATATAGGTTCTTTTGGCTTCCGTGGAGAGGCACTGGCCGCCATCTGCGCTGTTTCGCGTGTTCAGCTGATTACGAAAACACGCGAAAGTGAAATCGGTTCGAAATATGTGATCAACGGGGGAGAGCCTGAGTCTCTTGTGGATACCGGTGCTCCAGAGGGCTCGATCATTACCGTTCGGGATCTGTTTTACAATACACCTGCCCGAATGAAGTTCCTCAAAAAAGATGTATCGGAAGGAAATGCGGTTGAGCAGTTAATGATCCATCTTGCTCTTTCCAATCCGGATGTTTCTTTCCAGTTGAACAGGGATGGGAAAACTGTTTTGAGGACAAGCGGACAAGGACTCTTTAATACGATTTTCGAGCTGTATCCCCGGGAAATATCATCCCATCTCCTGGAGATCAATTACACATCGGAATATGGTTTTCTTGTCACAGGTTATCTTGCAGAACCGAGATTTTCCCGTCCCAGCCGTTCCATGCAGCATATTGCAATAAACGGAAGGTACATCAAGAGCCGTACGATCCAGTCTGCTGCGGAGGAAGCCTGCCGGACTTTCGTAATGCATGGCAAGTTTCCTGTCTTCGTCATCAATATCCTGATGCCGCTGGATGAAGTGGATGTCAATGTCCATCCTGCAAAAACGGAAGTGAGATTCAAAAATGACAGGGCAGTTTCAGGCGCAGTTTATCACGCGATCCAGAATGCCATTCAATCTACTGTCAATAAGGTCGGAGATTACACTGTCGACAGTGTTCTTCCTGCTGTTTCTTCTGAACATGTAGTTAAGGCGGATCCGCGCCGCGAAGAGCGTTCATCAAGCCCTGCTCCTCGGACTCCCAGTCATGCGGTTATGCAGCCGTTAATGAAAAAAACGGGTGCATCTGCACAGACAACGTCTTCGGTTTTTGATTTTCCGTCACTTCCGGCTACTAACGTTAACCTGAAAAAAGTGATGCATAAGGAAGAGTGCCCTGCCGCTGAATATGCTTATCCTCAAACACTGACCGGCGACAGACATGCAACGCTGAAAGTTTTGGGAGAGCTTTTCGAGACCTATATCGTCGCGCAGAATGACGAAAATCTCGTTTTGATCGACATGCATGCTGCGCATGAGCGGATTCTGTTCGAGCAGCTTCGTTCCAACGGAATGAAGAATGATTCGCAGATCCTGCTTGAGCCTGTGATCATCTCGCTGTCACCGGGAGAGAAGCAGGCTGTTCTTGATAATCTGGATATACTGAAGGACCTTGGCTTTGTCGTTGATGAGATGGGGCAGAAGGAAATCGCTGTCCGTCAGTGCCCGACTTTCCTTAATATGAAAGAGGTGAGCGATACGGTGATTCAGATCGCGGATCAGCTTGCCAATAACAGGGAAAACCTGACCTATGAGGCAAAGGAGTGGCTCTCTCACTCCGTTGCATGCCGGGCTGCAATCAAGGCAGGCCACCGTGCCTCCAGTGAGGAGCTTGTCCGATTGGCTGAGAAGATTTTGTGCGGAGATATTCCCAAATACTGTCCGCACGGTCGACCGGTTTATGTTATGTATTCCAGAGAACAGTTGGAAAAAGATTTCGGTCGGATTGTATAATGAAAAAGATCGTCTATCTTGCTGGACCTACAGCTTCCGGAAAAACTGCACTTTCCCTGAAAATCGCTGAAGACTACAAAGGGGAGATCGTTTCGTGCGATTCTATGCAGATTTATCGGAGACTGGACATCGGTACAGCGAAACCCACTTCTGATGAACGCCGTTCGGCGCCACATTGGATGCTGGATATTCTGGAACCAGAGCAGTCATTCAGCGTATATGATTATGTCACGAAAGCCACATCCATAATCAGTGGGATTCAGGAACGCGGGATGCTTCCGATCGTGTGCGGGGGAACGGGACTATATATGTCCGCGCTTCTCCACGACCATGAGTATACCGATTTGGTAGCTGATGTTGGCCTTCACGAGAGAATTGAATCTGAGTATCTATCTCCTGGTGGGCCGGAACAGCTTCTGGAAGAAATCCGAAATGCAAATCCCGAACATGCCGGGAAACTGTTCCCGAATGACAGAAAGCGCATTGTCAGAGCAGTCGAACTTCTGAGGATGACGGGATCCACATATTCATTTCAACCTGAAATGCTTCATACGGAAGAATCCTCAGGGCGTGTCTGTATATTGATGACCGTCAGTGACAGATCGATACTATATGATCGAATTCACCGCAGAGTAGATTCGATGATGGAGAGCGGCCTTTT
Organism: uncultured Faecalibacterium sp.; assembly: GCA_946411155.1. GTDB lineage: Bacteria > Bacillota > Clostridia > Oscillospirales > Ruminococcaceae > RUG11783. The sequence continues at coordinate 73 of CAMKDB010000048.1, read as the reverse complement.
GGAGGAAGCCGAACTGGTGTTCCGGAATAGGGAAAGATACCGTACCGCAGCTGCAGCGATCGGGTATAAGGAA
>CAMKDB010000047.1 GCA_946411155.1 uncultured Faecalibacterium sp. | reverse complement strand
AAGGGCTGTGCCGGAATTGACACCTTAAATGCCAATTTCTTCACAGCCCCTTTTTATTGACATTATCCGTCGACGTGATATAATCTGTCTAGTTTCAGGGCGGGGTGAAAATCCCCACCGGCGATGACAGCTCGCGACCCACTTTATTGGTGGCTGACACGGTGGAATTCCGTGGCCGACGGTTACAGTCCGGATGGAAGAAACGTTTTTTACGCCCTGAAAGGGCGTTTTTTTGTTCCCGGAGGTTTTTTATGTTCAAAAGCAATGATCGTACTAAAGAAGTAGCCCGTCTGGGTGTAATGGCAGCTCTATCCGTAGTACTTGCCGCTGTTTTTCATTTTCCGTTGTTTCCCGCGGCAAGTTTCCTTGAATATGATCCTGCAGATATACCTGTTCTTTTGACTGCCTGTATCTACGGACCGGTTGCCGGTGTTGTGATCACTGCAATCGTCAGCATCATTCAGGGGCTGACTGTCAGCGCTTCTGGCGGAGTGATTGGGATCCTGATGCATTTCATAGCTACTAGTTGTTTTTGTATAGCCGCTTCTTTACCATTCTATAAACGACGTACGACTAAGTCATTGTGTTTCGGACTTGTACTTGGTACGCTTGCCATGACCCTGGCGATGATCATCTGCAATCTGATTTTTACGCCGATTTATACGAAAATGCCTGTAGCTCAGATCGCTTCAATGATCCCCACGATTTTTCTTCCGTTTAATCTGCTGAAAGCCGGAATCAATGCGATCTGCACTTTTCTGCTTTTCCGGCCGCTGAAAAAAATCTTTGAGGACTGATAAGAATGTTTTTATATGCAAAGCAAAAGGTCTTTACACTTAGAGATCGATTCCGTTTTTTCGATGAAACGGAAAAAGACGTATTCATCGTTGAAGGAAAACTGCTGTCATGGGGAAAACAACTGACGATGTTTGATGCTTTCGGGACAGAAGTCGCTTTCATCAAGCAGAAAGTATTCAGTTTTCTTCCGGTCTATTTTATTTATATGGGCGGCCGCGAAGTTGCAGTGGTCCGTCAGAAATTCTCTTTTTTCCGGCCGCATTTTGTGTTGGATCACACAGGATGGGATGTGCGTGGAGATTTTTTCAACCATGATTACGATATCACTGTCGATGAGCGACTAGTCGCTTCGGTACACAAACGCTGGCTATCCTGGGGGGACACTTATGAAATAAGCATCGTAAAGGATGAGGATGCTGCTCTTGTTGCCTGCATTGTACTGTGTATAGATTGTGTCAATGCTGCAAACGATGCCGCTTCATCTTCTGCTTCAACGTCAACTTCCAATTGAGAGTCTTCTAATACTTCAATATTGGGCGGCGGGTCCAGGATAGGATCTGCCGTCCATTTATCCGGAAAACATAATCGACCGCAAACCAGAAAGAGACTGATCCGCGGATCACTGCAGCGTGTATTGTCCTTTGATTTTCCCGTTGCATCTGATCGGTCTGTGTTTCTTGAAAAAAGGCCGATCAACCGATACAATAACAGTACCTTGAACGAACAGGACGAAAAAATTCAAATAAGAGGACTTGTTGAGGACGTTGTCTACCAGAACAGGGATACCGGATACGGTGTGATTGAGGTCAATGCCGATGGGCAGCCTGTTACTATGGTGGGCGACCTTGCTTTTGTTTGCGTCGGTGAAGAAGTCACTGCTTATGGCCGATACGTTACTCACCCGAATTTTGGTGTTCAGTTCCGGTGCGATGCCTGTGAACGCACGCTGCCCACAACCGCTGCAGCAATCCTGAAGTACCTATCCAGAGGAGCAGTTTCAGGAATCGGCCCCGCTATGGCAAAACGGCTTGTCACTGCCTTTGGCAGCGAGACATTGGAAGTCATGGCACACAATCCTGAGAAACTACTGGAAATTAAGGGTATATCGGAAAAAAAGGCAAAGCAGATTGCTGATGACCTTTCAAAGATGTTTGGCTTGAGAGAGACAATCGCCGAAATGACGAAGATCGGCCTCTCCACGGATGACGCTCTTCAGTTGTACAAGATATACGGTATGGATTCTGCAGATCTTGTGAAGGATAATCCATATCTGTTGTGCGGATTTCCGCTTTATAGAGACTATGTGGCGGTGGACTCGATAGCTGAAGAATGGGGAATCGGCTCAGAAGATCCGAGAAGAATCCGTGCGGGATTGGTGAATACATTACGCCACAATGCAGAAAATGGACACACCTGTCTTCCGACGGAGCGGCTGATCGATAATACAAGTGAATTCTTGAAGTGCAGCAGGGATGCCGTTGAGATCGAACTGTTTGCCGGCGTTGAAGAAGGATTTTTCGGCCATGATAGCAACGACGGCCTTGAGACAACGTTCTTGATGGACAATTATCTTGCTGAAAAATATATTGCTGAACGAATCCGTTTTTTGGCATCTTCGGATTATATCAGTAAGGCAGATGCCGAGCAGGAAATCGATAGGTTCGAGGAAAAAAATGACATCCGATACGAACCGCTTCAGCGAGAAGCTATTATATCTGCTCTGACATCCGGAGTAGTCGTTCTGACCGGCGGTCCCGGTACCGGAAAAACCACAACTGTCAATGCGATTCTTTCCCTGTGCGAAAAACAGGGAAATAAGGTGGTCCTCTGCGCACCAACAGGACGCGCAGCTAAACGCATGTCTGAACTGACCGGCAAGGATGCAAAAACAATCCATCGTCTGCTTGAAGTGGATTATACCAGCCGTGACAGACTGAAATTCCTTCATGATGAAGCAAATCCGTTGAAATATGACGTGGTTATCGTGGACGAGATGTCCATGGTGGACTGCCAGTTATTTGCTTCTCTTCTAAAGGCGCTCCGCCCGTGGTGCCGTCTGATCCTGGTTGGAGATTTCAATCAGCTGCCCTCTGTCGGCCCTGGGAATGTGCTTAAGGATATTATTTCCAGCGGCATCGTTCGGACGATCGAACTGGAGAAGATTTTCCGTCAGGCAGCTCAGAGTCTGATCATCGTCAATGCACATGCTGTTCTGAAAGGAGAATTGCCTGATCTCTCTAAAAAAGACCGTGATTTCTTTTACCTGAAATGTGAAAAAGAAGATGTGCCGGGAATGGTTACTGATCTTGTTTCACGCCGCCTGCCTGCAAGATATCACTATGATCCAGTGGAAGACATTCAGGTCATTACTCCGTCGAAGATCGGCTTTTCAGGCTCGGTCACGCTGAATGGCGAACTGAGAAAGAAACTGAATCCGCCCTCCGAAGGAAAAGAGGAGATGCGTTTCGGACCATCCGCTTTCCGCGACGGTGATAAAGTGATGATGATCCGAAATGCCTATGATATCCCATGGGTTCGTGACAATGGGGAACAGGGTGCGGGAATGTTCAATGGGGATATCGGCAGGATTGAGCGTATCGACAGGAGAAAAGACCAGATTCTCGTCAGGTTCGAGGATCGGATCGCAACTTATTCTTATGAACAGGCGAGATTGCTGGATCATGCTTATGCCATTACTGTACACAAGAGTCAGGGAAGCGAATTCCCAGCAGTAATTCTGGCGGTGGGGGATACACCCGTAAGGCTCAGATACCGGAATCTGCTGTATACTGCCATTACAAGAGCCAGAGAATTACTGATCATTGTTGGTAACGAACAGATTGTCGACATGATGGTGGCCAATGATGGGAGACTCGGACGTTTCACAGGATTGTCCAGGTTCCTTACAGAGGAATCAGAATCAGATGCAACAGAGAATAATGATTGCTGAGCGAGAAACAGGTAGGACTGCAGAAATCCGTTGCAACCTTATGGAAATTCTTCTATAATTCACTAAGGAAAAGAGGAAGGACGAAAGAATATATGGGACTGTTTTTTAAGAAGAAAAAGGCTGAAGAAGCGATTCCTGTGACGGAGAAGAATCCAGAAGTTTCTTTGCCGAAAGAAAAAAAGGCTGATGAGCCCGTAGCAAAACCGGCATTATCCAATGAGGTCCCTGCGGAGATCGTGGCAGTGATTGCTGCTGCAATTGCTTATACGTTGGGTAGCGGAGTCAAAGTATTGAGTGTGCGGCGTTCTGAGAAGCGTAAGGAGCGTTCCTCCTGGGGTATGGCTGGATTACTGGACAATACTAGGCCATTCTGAAAAAGAGTGCTTTGCGGACACATGTATGTGTGTCCGCTTTTTTTAGTGTCTCGGATGTGATAAAATCAAAAAGATAGTTTAAGGATGGACGGCAGATGTCGACACAGTTTAGAAAAGATTTTATCGCCTTACGGCGCAGATATATAGAATCCTGTTTCAGTGCTCTGAACAGCGAACAAAGGCAGGCAGCTCTCCGCTGCAGCGGCGCGACCTTGATCCTTGCAGGAGCAGGGAGCGGGAAGACGACTGTAATCGTGAATCGGATAATGTCCATGCTTCGTTTTGGCGATGCTTATGAAAGCGATGAGATCCGATTTGAACCCGAGGAAGCGGATCTGTCCGAACTGAAGGATCTGATCAGAAACAGAGTGGATACGCCTTCAGAACGGATGCAGCAGATGCTGAAGGCTGGCAATATCCGTCCGTGGAATATCCTCGCCATTACCTTCACCAATAAAGCTGCGGATCAGCTGAAGGAGCGGATAAAAAGGGCAGTCGGACCAGAGGGAGGAGATGTGTTTGCATCTACCTTTCATTCCGCCTGTGTGCGTTTTCTCAGAAGAGACGCAGAACGTCTCGGATGGCCGAAAAACTTCACGATTTATGATACCGACGACAGTGAGCGCATCGTGAAGGATATCTATAAGTCCTTCTCAATTGATGACAAAACGGTTCCCATCCGATGGATGACGAACCGCTTCAGTTATATCAAGGACAGCATGATGGATGTTCAGGAGTTTGCCTCGTCCCACATGAACGACCCAAGAACGTCCATCGTAGTTCGTGTGTATAGCGAGTATCAGCGAAGACTGAAGGATGCTGGTGCATTTGATTTCGATGACTTGATTTATTATACGGTTCGGCTGCTGGAAGGAAATCCGGATATCCGAGAGTACTATCACCATCGATTCCGCTATATCATGGTTGATGAGTATCAAGACACCAGCAAAGCACAGTATATGCTGGTTAAATTGCTGACCAATGAGGGAAATAATATATTTGTCGTTGGCGATGATGATCAGAGTATTTACAGTTTCCGCGGTGCGACGATAGAGAACATTCTGAATTTTGAATCGGATTTTGCACCTGCTACTGTCATACGACTTGAACAGAACTACCGTTCGACTTCCAACATTCTCGGCTGCGCGAATTCAGTGATCCGCAATAATCGAAGCAGGAAGGGGAAGGAACTCTGGACCGATTTGGAAGGCGGGAAAAAAGTGGATGTCCACACAGCTGAGAATGAGCATGACGAGGTCTCATATATCTCGCTGGATATCTACCGTCATTCGAATATCGGCGTTCCATTCTCTTCGCATGCTGTACTGTATCGGACAAATGCTCAGAGCGCAGTAGTGGAATCTTATTTTGCCCGCGCAGGCGTTCCATACAAAGTTGTCGGCGCACTGCGTTTCTATGACCGGGCAGAGATTAAAGATGTTCTTAGTTATCTTTCCGTGATTGTAAATCCGGGCGATGACCTCAGGTTGAAACGAATTCTGAACAAGCCTTCCAGAAAGATCGGGGACACGACCATCGACCGGGTCCAGGAGATTGCGATGGGCATCGGCGTTCCGATGCTGGAAGTGATCGAGCATGTGGAGGATTATCCTTCACTTGGGCGTGCTGCTGCACCGCTCAAACGATTCTTTGAGATGTACAGAGAACTGTGCAGTGCCTACGAAGAGATGGAACTTCCTGTTTTTGTTGACCGACTGCTGGATCTTACCGGTTATCGTGGCATGCTGGTCGCCCTGGGGTTTGAGGGAGAATCCCGGCTCGAAAACGTCAATGAGTTTGTTTCTACGGTCCGAAATTATGTGGACGAGAATCCCGAAGGGGATCTGGCAGCTTTCCTCGAGGAAATCTCACTTGTTTCCAACATGGACAACTACGATGAGAACGCAGACAGGGTCTCACTAATGACGATTCATTCCGCCAAGGGACTTGAATTCGACTATGTCTACCTTATCGGCATGGAGGACGGACTCTTCCCCTCAGACCGTTCTCGATATAACGAGACGGAAATGGAGGAAGAGCGCAGACTTGCTTACGTGGGTATGACCCGTGCCAAAAAAGAACTCCATCTGATACGCGCTGAGAGCAGACAGTTGTATGGCCAGACCAGACGCAACCCGCCTTCCCGATTTATCGAAGAGATCGACCCTCAGTACATCGAGGAAACGGGCGAGAGTTATAAACCGAAATCTTATCTGGATCGCAGTTATAACAGAACGGGCTCCGGTGGTATTGGATTCGGAAATGCTGGTTTCGGGCAGGACAGATACTCTTCCGGGGAAAATGGACTGAAGTCCAAGATTTCAATAAAGCCGAAGCCGCGGATCACTCCGAACACAACGTCTTTCTCCCAGGGAGACAAAGTGATCCATCGGATGTTTGGAAAGGGAACCATTGTCTCAGCTACCCCTATTGGCGGCGATGTGCTCCTGGAGATCAATTTTGAAAGTTGCGGCAGGAAAAAAGCGATGGCAAATTATGCCCCGCTTACAAAAGTGGATGAATGATAAATCATTTCATCCGGCTTGCCTGGACTTTCCCAGTAGTTCAGTTCCCGAACAAGGGCTGTTCTGAGGGAAGCAGGAACAAATAATTATAGGAAGTGATTATATATGAGCGGTAAGCTGATCGTAATCGAAGGTTTGGATGGAAGCGGGAAGGCTACTCAGGCCGCACTTCTCCGGAAAGAACTTGAGGAGAAGGGAATCCCCGTTCGAGGATTGTCTTTTCCGGACTACAGCTCACTTTCCAGCGGACCTGTCCGGATGTACCTGAATGGTGAATTCGGGGATAGTCCGGATGACGTGGATTGTTATGCGACTTCGGTGCTTTTCGCAGTTGATCGTTTTTGCAGTTATCGTTCGGACTGGAAAGCGGATTATGAGTCAGGGACGATCTTCGTGCTGGACCGTTATACAACTTCGAATCTGGTCTTTCAGACAAGCAAGCTTCCCCGTGAGGACTGGGATCATTATTTAGAGTGGCTCCAGAAATTCGAGTATCATTTGCTGGGTATTCCGGAGCCGGACCTTGTGCTGTTTCTGAACATGTCCGAAGAGTGCTCCGCAGGACTTCTGGAAAAACGGTACTCCGGAGATGAGAGCATGAAAGATATCCACGAGAAGGATGAGGAATATCAGAAACGGAGCAGGGAAGCGGCTCTCTACTGTGCGAATGCTCTTGGTTGGCATAACATTTCCTGCGACGAAGAAGGATCGTTGAAGTCTATTGAGGAAATCCATCGACTGATCATGAATGAAGTAAAGGAACTGATCCCATGATTCGGAAAGCAACTTACGCCGATATTCCCCAGATGAGATATCTGTGGGAACAGTGTTTTGATGATCCGCTGAATTTTGTGGATTTTATTTACGATAATCACATTATCCTTCCGGAGCAGACTTATGTAATCGAGGACGACCTGAGGATCGTCTCTATGGCCACTGCGCTCGATTGCCATTTTTCGTTCCGAGACAACAGAATTCCCGCCGTATATCTTTTTGGGATCGCGATACTTCCGGAATACGAGAGCCGTGGCTTCATGAGCAATTTGATTGCCAGAATCGAGATGGACGCAAGAGCAAGAGGCGTGCAGATGGCGGTGCTTCTGCCAGGCGGAAAGATCTTCCAGAATTTTTATACCAAGAGAGGTTATCACTCTGATTTCGGTGTCCGTATCCTTCAACTTCGTTCAGGAATGATCGGGGACACTCCCGAACCGGATACCGCCGTGATTTTCAATGACCAGGACAAGATCGACATGGAGGAGGTCTATGCGATCAGGGAAGCCGCCCTTTATGAGGTCCCTCATCTGGAATGGGAAGCGGATATGCTGCTGAATGTCTACTTCGATGCCATTGCCTACGGGGAATCAATGGCACTGTATAAAGGCACATACGGAGCAAGCTATGCACTGTATGGAATGCAGGGACGTTCCATGTATATTCGGGAGATCCTTGGAACCAATGAAGAGAGCACCCGCGTGTTGCTCGCTGAGATCGTGAACCAGTTTGATCCGCGAAGTGTTAAAATGCGTCTTCCAATTGGGGCAGGCCTTCTGCCTTTTGAAGGGGTTAAGAAAAATGGATACGGCATGAGCAAGTCTTTTTCCACGGACAGGCCTCTGTCGGATCTTGCACCGTATATGAATCTGATGTTTGACTGAGATCAACTATGTGAGGTGAGATTATGGTCTATGTATTTTTGGCTGATGGTTTTGAAGAAGTCGAAGCGATGACACCCATCGATTATCTGAGAAGGGCGGGAATCAAGGTTACAACAGTCGGCGTCGGAACAGCGGTGCCAAAGGGTTCACACGGTGTCTCGGTGATGACTGATATTTCGGAGGATATGTTCTATCCGGATGACAATACGGAGGCGATCGTTCTTCCCGGAGGAGCACCCGGCTATGTAAATCTCGGAGCCAGTGAAGCGGTCCGCAGAGCGATCCGACTGGGATACGGGGAGACGGATGTTCTGATCGGAGCTATCTGTGCAGCTCCTGTAGTCCTTGCTAAAGAGGGATTGCTGCAGGAAAAGAGAGCGACCTGCTATCCGGACAAAGCGGAGGAACTCGGGGATTCCTACGTGGATGAGGACGTCGTGGTGGATCTGCCTTTTGTGACCGGGAAGTCAGCCGGTGTCGCGCAGCAGTTTGCTCTTCAGCTGATCGAGGAACTGCGGGGCAAGGAAGCGGCAGAAGAGGTTGCCGCAAAAGTATATTTTAAAAGATAAGGGGTTTCTGTATCGAAATGAAACGTAAGAAAAGAGGCTGTTTTTCCTTTTTCCTTCTTTTGTTCCTGCTTGTCCTGCTCGTAGGTCTGGTAGGCGGATTGTATGTGACGAGAGAGATCAAAGGTGCCGGTACTACCGGCGAGACCAAAGTGATCACCGTTCCTGAAGGTGCATCTACGGCTGCTATTGCACAGTTGCTCGAGGATGAGGGTCTGATTTCAAATGCTACGATCTTCAGGGTGTACAGCAGGGTAAAGGGTGCTGACGGGACCTATAATCTCGGAGATCATAAGGTGGAATTCGGAAGCAGTTACGATCAGTTGATCGAAGCGCTGCAGCAGACAACATATCTGGATGTGGACACGGTGACGGTTACATTCCCGGAGGGAACGACAGCGCTTTCCATGGCTTATAAGCTCTCTGACTTGGGCTTCTGTGGCGTCAATGAATTTTTGAATGCCTGCAATTATGATACCTATGATGTTTCTTTCTTCGACCAGATTTCTTCGGATGTGGATAAATTTGTCCGTCTTGAAGGATTCCTGTTTCCAGATACCTATGAAATAATAGTGGGCAGTTCTGCGCACGATATCATTCAGATGATGCTGGAAAACTTTGAAGAGAAGGTTCTTACTGACGAAGTAAAGGCAGCCATTGCTGCGAGCAATCTCTCACTGGAAGAAACGGTGATCCTTGCTTCCATCGTAGAAAAAGAGACATTGGGTGATGAGATGTATTCCATGGTGGCCGGTGTTTTCATGAACCGCCTGAATACCCCTGATGAGTTTCCCTGTCTGGAGTCCGATACTTCCACAGAGCATCTGAACGGAAATTTCATCTATGGTGTGCTCGGATTCTACTATAATGGGGATACGGATTCTAAAGTTCGCAATATCCCGCAGAGTATGATCGAGGCTTATGACACTTATATCCGCAGGGGACTTCCTGTCGGCGCTATCTGCAATCCCGGATACAAAGCCGTGATGGGAACGGTTCATCCGGACAGCCACGGTTACTACTTCTTTATTACCGACAATGATACGAATTACTATTGGGGAGTTACGGTCGGCGATCATGAACGCAATATCTCGACAGTCCGTGCCTACAACGCCGAACATCCGATCGAGGAACCCTGATACAGCCGAAGAACGGAGCCGGTTATGAAAGATGACAGACCAAATATCCTGTTGTTATTTGTGGATCAGCTGAGATGGGATTATGTCCACAGCTACGGTGTGAATCCCTGGATTTCCACACCCAACATCGACTCGATCGGGGAGGAAGGCTGCCGATATGAATATGCATATTCTCCGAATCCCGTATGTATTCCCGCCAGACACAATCTGATCACTGGGCTTACGGCAAAATATCACGGATTTGATGATAACTATTTCGGCCATGAAGCCAAATGTTGCCCCTGGAATCTGCCCACATTCGCTCAGATCTGTTCTGATGCCGGATACAGTACTTTCGCAATCGGGAAAATGCATTTTCAGCCTGAGCGGAGAGCGACCGGCTTTGATCGGTTCCTGAACATGGATGAAGTCGTCGGAGATGTTCTGGAAGACGACTATGCTTTGTTCCTTCGGGAAAAAGGGTATGGAAATGTCGGAAGCATGCACGGCGTGCGTAATGTCCTGTATCAGCAGCCGCAGCAGAGTCTTTTGCCTGATGAATTGACGGGATCCCACTGGGTAGCGGACAGAACGATCGAACTGCTGAAGATGCGTGGGAAACAGGACAGACCGTTCCTGATCTGGAGCGGATTTATCCAGCCGCATCCGCCTCTGGCTTCACCTCACTCATTCAGCCATCTTTATGACGGAAAGGTCCCCAAACACACATCCAGTATCACGCCGCTTTCCCGATTACTGGAGGAACTGAAATGTATCGCGGATCTTCCCGATGAAGAGAACATCAATCGCATGCGGGAAAACTATGCCGGAGCGGTTTCGTGGGTTGACTACAATGTCGGGCGCATCCTTCAGGCACTGAGGGAAAACGGACTGGAAGAGAACACAGTCGTGATTTTTACTTCAGACCATGGAGAGATGCTGGGAGATCTGGATACGTATCAGAAGATGAATGCCCATGAGCCTAGTGCAAGGATTCCATTCCTGATCCGATGGCCGGGACATATTGCTCCGGATTCGGTAAACACAGATTTTATGGATCTCAATGATCTGTTGCCCACATTCGTGGATCTGGCTCAGACAACTTATCCGGGAGATTACGAACTGCCTGGTGAGAGTCTGTTTTCGGAGCATCCCCGCAAGGATCGGTCTGTGGTTTACGCCGAACACCAGAAAGGAAGCAGAAGATGGTGTATGATCCGCGATCATCGCTACAAACTGATTCACTATTATGGAGATGAAGACCAGTTGTTCGACCTCCAAAACGATCCTTTGGAGCAGATCAATCTGCTTTATTATCACAGAGAGGACCCGGAGGTCAGAGTGGTCCTCGACAGACTGTATCCGATCCTAAGACGGTATGAGGAGAAATGGGGAATCGAGGGTCACATGAAGAATGGGGAATTCGTCGAATTCGCGCCGTTTGCGATCCGTTCCTATTTTGAGTCCTGCTATCCGAAACAGATTCAGAAACTCCGGGGCGAAGAGAATGATTACGACGAACTGGCAGATGAGATTCTTTCCGCGATTCGGGATGAGCCTACTGTGCACTTGTCAAGGCTTCATGTCAGGGATAATCTGACTCGTTTCGGAGGTTATTCGGATGCTTATGTAGACGTACTCCTGGAGAGGGCGAAGGCTGAAGGCAGATACTGACATTAAGGCCAGATTATTACAAAAAAAGACAAATATCATTTCCAGAAGCTAATTAGAAACTTTTTATGGTAGTATGATATTACTTCGTTATTCACGAAAGAATTATTAAGGAGTTTTGTATGAAGAAGTTTATTTCCTTGCTCCTCGTTCTCGTGCTCGCATTCGCGCTCGTCGCTTGCGGTTCACAGCCCGAGACCGAGGCACCCACTCCTGCACCTGCTGAGAACACTGATCCCCAGCCGGAGCAGACTCCGTCTGAACCCGAAGCAGATCCCGTAAGCGTGTGCTTTATCATCACCGCTCTCGGAGACAACTCCTTCGCAGACGCTTCCGACCGCTCCCTGAAAGAGTATGTCGATACCTATGGCATCGAGTATTTCTGCACTCAGGTTGGCGCGAACGGAGACATGATCGCTGCTACCCGTGAAGCTGCACAGAACGGTTACGATATCGTTTGTGTTCAGTACGATGCAGAGGTCCTCGCAATGGTCGAGGAAGAAGCAAAGGATTATCCTGACACCCTGTTCTATCTGTTCTCCGCACGTGCGGGTTCTGATGCAGGCGACCAGGACAACATCGTTGCTGGTTTCTTCCGTTCCTGCGAAGCTTCCTATGTCGGCGGTCTGGTTGCCGGTGCAATGTCTGAGACCGGAAAATGCGCTTTCATCGGTGGCCAGGAGAACGTTGGCCTTTACGACTGGATGCTCGGCTATGTCCAGGGCGTCGAGCGCGGAGGCTCCAACACTGTTTACAGCTGGATCAACGGTGAGAACCCCTGGTCCGACCCCGCTAAGGCGAAAGAACTGTCCCGCTCTCTGAGAAACAACTATGAAGCGGATATGTTCTGGGGTTGTGCCGGTCAGTCCGGTGACGGTGTTTTCCAGGCAGTTATCGAGATGCGCGAAGAGAATCCCGACACCACGCTGTGGGCACTGGGTGTTGACGCTGACCAGTATGCCGTTTTCGAAGCTAATGACAAGACCGATGTTGCTGAAGTTATCCTTACGTCCTGCATGAAGAACCCTGTGGGTCCTGTTGCCGGATTTATCGAGACCCTTCAGGCCGGTGGTAAGGTCCAGGGAGGCCTGATCACCTGCGGTATCAAGGACGGCGCTTGCGGTATTGCCGAGAACGATTTCTACAAGGCAAATGCCTCTGCGGAAGCTCAGGCACTTGTTGAGACCGCAAAGGAAGAGATCAAAGCTGACAAGGCGGAGATCGTCACTGCATATGGTCTGAGCATTGAAGACCTGAACGCCTTCCTCCAGGCTCATACGCTGAACTATCAGGCAGCCAATATGTAATCTGTCCGGATAGCGGATACTGAAAAAAGAACGGGTGCTGTCGCATGATTGCGGCAGCACCTTTTCTGATGATAGAATAGATTGCGGCACAGAAAGGAGAACTCGGCATGGCTTATGGTTTTTCAGCACTTTTTGCACGAATGAATTACATCGACCGATGGGGTTTGATGCGTAATACAAGAAAGGAATCACTCTCGGAGCATTCGGCAATTGTTGCGAACGTTGCACATGTTCTGGCGGAGTCTGCTGTAACGATTTTCGGAGCGCAGGATGTGAGACCGGAGCATGTGGCAGTTACTGCTCTGTAT
>CAMKDB010000046.1 GCA_946411155.1 uncultured Faecalibacterium sp. | reverse complement strand
CTGCCAAGAGAACCCACATCGAATTCAAAGGGAAAGACCGCTTTGAGATCGATATCGATCTTCCGGGATTTAAGAAAGAAGATATCTCTCTTGAATTGGAAGACGGTACTTTGACCGTAAAAGCGTCCAAGGGACTGGAAGAGAATAAGGAAGACAAGAAGGGCCGTTTGATCCGTCAGGAAAGGTATACCGGATCGATGCAGAGAAGTTTCTATGTCGGAGAAAATGTGACTCCTGATGAGATCTCAGCGAAGTATGAGGATGGAGTCCTGAGACTGAGTGTCCCGAAGAAAGAAGCGAAAAATCTTCCGGAAAAAAAGACGATCGCGATCGAAGGATGATTTCCAGACGCGCGGTGCTCCCGCTTTTGCGGGAGCACTTTTTCTGTCCGGGTTGGTTTTCTGTGCTATAATTGCGTTGAAAGAAAGAGAGGGACGAGATATGTATTCTGAAGTGCAAAAGTGGCTGGATGCCGCTCTTGATCAGCCCATTCCTGAGGGAACTGTGGGATTCATTTTTAATCTGTACGAGGACGGTGATGACTTGTGGTCTTTGGAACTGGTCGCTACATCCCGTTTTGATGAGAATGATCCGGATTGGGGATGTGACGAGCTTTCGGATCTCGGAACCAGAGAGGATCCCCTGTCCTGGGTCGAAGACGCGGGATGGGAAGCGATACAGCAGGAAGCAGCGGATGCGCTCTCCGAATATCTTTCGGGGGGGAAATACGCTGACGTGTTGAAAAAGGCTGACGGAGTCGGCGTCGGATTTGTGGATGGAGAGCTGGACCTTCTTTATGTCAAATCATGACCTGCTTCGGATATAATCTGTCGGCATCACGCCTCAGATGATTGGTAAACAGCTTTGCGATTCATATTGTGCCTGAGGGCATCAGTATATTATGGACTGGAGGAAACGTATGAAGATCAAGTATTATCCTATTATCAGCCTGATCAATGGCCGTAAGAGAGACACTTTGGCAGATCAGTTTCTTGATGAGATCAGGGCGGAACTTGGTTGGGAACTCGAGGCAGTTGATCAGATTGAGGATCTCAAGGATGAGGAACTAAGATTCATTTTCGTGATGAGCGGTGGTTCAGAAAGCGGTTTTCTGAAGATCTATGATCAGATCTCAGACAAGCCGTGCTATATTCTTTCCACGCTTCACGGAAACTCTCTTGCTGCTTCAATGGAGATCCTTTCCTATCTGAAACAGAACGGGAAGAAAGGAGAGATCCTTCATGGTGACGGGAAGACCGTTGCAAGAAAACTCAAAGCGCTGGCTCAGGCAAATGAAGGCCTGAAAAAGATGCGCGGAGCAAGATTTGGCGTGATTGGCAATCCATCTGACTGGTTGATTGCAAGCATGGCAAATGAGACGGCTCTGAAAGATAAACTCGGGATCACGCTCGTTCATATCCCCATGGAAGAGCTGGAGGAGGAAGTCTTTAAAAACACCTACGAACCGACACACTGGACAGAAGAACTGCTTTCCAAGGGATATGACGGAAAAGAGGTGGAAAAGGCGCTGTACATTTACGGCGGTTTCCGCAGACTGGTTGATAAATACCATCTTCACGGGGTGACGGTGAGATGCTTCGACCTTCTTACCTCAGTGTTTTCCACCGGTTGCCTAGGCCTTGCTATTCTGAATGCGGACGGCATCTATGGCGGATGTGAGGGAGACGTACCTTCTCTGATTTCAATGGCGATCCTCGGCGATGTGACGGGAAAACCTGTATTCCTCTGCAATCCGAGCCGGATCAATACGGATAAGGGAGAGATGGTCTTTGCTCATTGCACGCTTCCGCTCAATATGCCATATGAGTATTCTCTGACGACTCATATGGAATCCGGTATCGGCGTGGCAATCGCAGGCTCTCTGAAAGAGGGAGACATGACGATCTTCAAAGCCAATAATGATTTGTCCCGGTATTTTGTCATGAAGGGCGAGATCCTGGATAATCTGCGCGAGCCGAGTCTCTGCAGAAGTCAGATCAAAGTCAAACTTGAGGATTACAGTTACTTTACTTCCGATCCGATCAACAACCACCATCTTGTCTGCCTTGGCGACGAAGTAGATGGAGTCAAAGAATTTTTCAATCTGATCTGATCAGAATATCCTGAAAGCCGCTGGGGACAGAACCGTCCTGTGCGGCTTTCTTAATACAATCATTTGCTGGAGGATTGACTATGGAAAATACGGCTCTGAAAGTGCTGTTTCACAGAAGATCGGTAAGACAGTATACAGACGAAAAAGTCGAAAGGAAACTGCTGGATACGGTCCTGAAAGCGGGTACATATGCTCCAACAGGCGGCGGAAGACAGCAGATCAAGATCGTTGCAGTCCAGGCAGAGGAAGATGTTGCGGAGATCAAAAGACTCAATGCCGCAGTAACCGCCAGACAGGGGGATCCTTATTACGGCGCAGGTACGATCGTGCTTATCCTTGCATATCCCGAAAATCATAATGCTGATTTGGATGGCGCAGCTGTTTGCACCAATATGCTGAATGCGGCGGATGCGTTAGGCCTTGGAGCATGCTGGATCAACAGAAGCAGGGAAGTTTTTGCGGGCGAAGGAGGAAAAGATCTCCTGAGGAAATGGGGGCTCAGAGATGATCTAGTGGGCGTCGCATCATTCGCGCTCGGATACATCAAAGGAGAGTATCCTGAACCTGCTCCGCGGAGAGAGGATTATATAACGGTCATTTCCTGACTCATAACCGCAAGATGTAGTGTTTTCTTTCCGTGTTTCAGATTCGAAAACACAAGTGATTTGTCCTGTGCAGTATAGTGTGGTATAATACTTCGGCGTCCTGAAAAACTCATTTTCAGCATTGGAGATGAAAAAACCGAAACAGGAGATGGTTTACATTTGAAAGAAAACAACTACGGGTTCTGGAAGACCACATTGCTCAGAGTGATTGCTGCGGTATGTGTGATGATGCTGGTTCTGGCACTTGTCGCACCTATTTTTGCTGACGCCGTTCCGGTCGAGTCCGATCCGGACGAGAAAGCTTTTACCGCCTTTGAGAATGAAAAGTTCGGCGCTCCGGATGAGCCAGAGAAGATGGAACTGATTGCCCCGGACGATGTCGAATTCGACGAGACCCTCAAAAACGAGAGTTATCCGGATCCGGACACGAATATGGGTCAGATCTACACATATATCACACAGGAAATGGGATTGAACCGTGCAGTCGCGTTTGGAATCCTTGCGCATATGCGCAGAGAATCCAGGTTCCTTCCCACGGCGTATAACCCTGCCGGCTATTACGGTATCTGTCAGTGGGGCGGTGGAAGATATTCCAACCTGATCAACTGGTGTACGGAAAATGGATATGACTACACTACGATCGACGGACAGGTCCGATTTTTGGAGAAAGAACTCAACGGCGCATATTCCGGTGTTCTGGATGCGCTGAAAGAGTGTGAGAATACTGCTGACGGTGCCTATCAGGCAGCTTATGTTTTCGGGATGCGTTATGAAGTCAGTGGTTTGTCCAACGCTCAGAGTGCAGGCAGCGCCGCAATGGCGATGTTCAACTATGAACCCTGAGAAAAGACAGGGCTGACCAGAGGTCAGCCCTGTAATAATTTGCAGATAGACAGTGCTATCCGAGATGATTCGGTGCACTGCCTATTTTTTTTCTAGATAACCGACAGTATGCTAAGGCCAACGAGGACTCCGCACAAGAAACAGACGAGGCCCGCAGCAAGCACAAAGGGATTTGATTTCTTTTCCCGGATTGCATTTTCTTCGGGAGAGAAGTAAAGATGATAATCATCACCGATGCGGAAAGATTCTTTCCTGCTGGAATTGATGTTGCATCTGCGGAGCGTAGTGACTCCGTCCAGTGTGAAGCGTACGATCGGATAATAGGTGTATTTGGCGCCGCCTGAAAACCTGCCCTGACGAGAGATCTGTCTTTCATATACGTCGACGATTGTCCCGTCCAGATGGCGGAGATTTTTCTTTTTCAGAAAGAAAAAATTCGTAATCATCGCTGCGCCGGCACAGATGAGGATGAGAGAGAGACATGCCATTGCCGAGATCTCTTTTCCCTGCGTCTGAAACAGGGCGAGGAGGATCAGAAGGGCGCCTTCCACCATTCCTAGCCACGGATGGATCAGCCATTCGTTCACACCGTTTGTCAGTGTCGGTTCTCCCGTGACACGGTCGAAATACAGAGATACGTGCTGCTTGTCGGAATACTCGATCGGAGATTTTACGGTGAAACGTTCCTTCTTTTTCCCTGAGGGATCCATACATTCCACGGTAGTTTCATAATAATCAAAAACAGCTCTGCCGTACTTGTCGTTTTTGGTGACGTGTTTACTGAATTTGACTACTGCGTCTCGGGTTGCATCAGGCCGGCTGATCCGTCTGTATTCTCTGACCTGTCCGGAAGCAACAAGAAAGATCACAATGCCGGGGACGAATAGCAGAAGCTGAGAAAAATCTGACATGGTTTCCTCCACAGAGAAAGGTGAATAATGTACAATATAAAAGAAAGGGAAGGATAGGATGAGTATTTCGGGGAAAAAAGCGATATTTCTTGATTTGGACGGGACACTTCTTACCGATGATAAAAAAGTTCCTGAAGCAAACCGGATAGCGATAGAGAAAATGCTCGGGGAAGGGAACAGCGTGGTGATCGCAACAGGGAGACCTCTCTCAAGCGCGGTTATCCAGGCTGAACGCCTTGGACTAACAGAACCGGGCTGTTTTCTCATCGCATACAATGGAGGAATTCTTTACGATACATCGGAAAGAAAAGAAATCTTCCGGGCAACTCTCAACCTGGAACTGGTCCGAAAAGTGTTTGAAGAGGCAAACCGCAGGGGTATCCATATCCAGACATATCGCGGTACCAAAGTAATCGTTGAGCCCCGCTGTGAGGATCGGGAGATCGAACTATATTGCTCCAGGATCCTGATGGAGTATGAAGTGATTCAGGATATCGGGCAGTTGGATGAAGAACCGGTAAAAATGCTGATCATCGATCTGGATGACAAAACTCCTCTGGTAGAATTCATGAGGTGGATCAGTTCCTGGGCAGATGATCGGATCGACACATTTTTCTCAAATGATGAATACGTTGAGATCGTCCCGAAAGGGATGAATAAGGGAAATGCGATCCGTAAGATGGCGGAACTGCTTGATATTCCTGTCGAGAACACAATCGCCGCAGGGGATGCGGCGAATGATATCACGATGTTGCAGGCAGCCGGAGTGGGATGTGCGATGAGGAATGCCGCTGATGAAGTCAAACTGGTTGCTGATTATATTACTGAAAAAGATAATAACAGCGGAGGAGTCGCCGAGATCATCAACCGGTTCGTTTTATCCGACTAGAAAGCAATAAAGTATTATTCTGAGAGCGGGACCACAATCAGGTTGGTCCCGTTTTGACGTAGTGATTCCAGAATGTCCGGGTCTGCGAGTTCGTCCGTGATCAGGGTATAAGGGCAGTCATAGGTGCAACGCCCGTATGCGCTGCTTCTTTCACTTGTGCGGTGCAGTTTGGTGTGATCCGCAACGATATATACATGCTGCCTGGTTTTTGTGATCATGACCTCATTGATTCCGATCTCAGTCGGGATATCATATACGAACTCCGCATTTTCATAAACTGCGGCGCAGCCGATGAAGGTCTTGTTCGCGGATGTTTCCAGCAGGCTCTGCATAGTGAATTCGCCAATGAGGATCCTTCCCCTCAGGTCGCCGCCGGTCATACGGACAGATACGCCCTTCGGGTAGTCTGCTCCGATTGCCCATCCGTTGTTTGTGATAACGTGGACTTTTTTTTCGCCGACATACTGAAGCAGATCCAGAGCGGTTCTGCTGCCGTTGATGAAAAGCATATCGCCGTCTTCCACTAGTGTGGCTGCGAATCGGGAGATACTGCTTCGGCAGACGTTCACTTCCTGAGACAGTTTCCGAAGGTTGTAATACTCGTCGATCGTAGCGGCTCCGCCGTGGGTCCGGCGGATCAGACTTTTTTGGGACAGCAGTTCCAGGTCTCTTCTGACGGTCATGAGTGAGACACCGAATAACTGGGAGATCTCCTCAGAACGTACTTCTCCGTTCTCTCGAACCAAATCCAGGATCTTCTGATGTCTTTCATTGACGGTCTTTTTATCTTTTTTCATTTGGATTCACCGATACAGGGATTAGTTGGATAATTGCTGAATGAGGCTGCACAGTTCATGAAAATCTGAAAAAACGGGAACTTGCTCGGAGAGAGGAACCGCTTCGGGAAAAGCAGTTGAATGAGTCAGTGCGGAAGCGAAATTCTCCGCCTGCGGACGAAACCAAATCGGAATCATTCCGGCGCCCTGTGCCCCGATAATGTCATGGATCATGCTGTCACCCACATAGACGCATTGCGAGGGGAGACAATGCGCTTTTTTAGCACAGTATTTGAAAATGTCTTCCTGCGGCTTCTCGCGGTCCGCTTCTTCGCTCGATACGATGAAATCAAAGTACTGAAGCAGCCCGAATGCAGTCAGTTTCCGGAACTGGATGCGGGCAGTCATGTTTGTGCCGATGCCCAGAGTATAACCTGCTTTCTTAAGATCGCTCAGGGCTGTTTCGACACCTGGATAAACCTTCGCGTTGCGGATCAGGGTATCCCAATAGATATCGTACATGTTCAGGGCATGGGGATGGAGAGGGAGTCCGTTCTGCTCCAAAAGCCGCTGAAACCGGATCAGCCGATTGTGACAAGCTGCTTTCTGCCCGATCTCCTCCTGGATTTGGCGGTAGATAGAAGCGATCTCCTGCTCAGTCTTCTCCGCTCCCCAGGCGAACTGTTCCGCCATATAATTCTCAAGAGCGCGCAGGGCAATGGCATGTGCATGGTCGTAGTTGTATAAAGTGTTATCGATATCAAAAATGATCGATCGGATCATGAGTCATCCTCCGTCAGACGAAAAAGATAATATTTAAAAACCGGAATACGCCCAGATATCGTCCTCTCTCGGTGTACTCCAGTTTTTAAATATTCCATATGTCTCCTGTGTTGTGCAACGCAGGAGACTGGAACATCTTCGTGTCATATGCGCATATGACAGGGACAGAAAAGAGATTAGTCGAGAAGATCGGCCTCTTTGAGAGCAGCTTCGATTTCCTTGTCGGACATGACGTTCTTCAGCGGGATGATGACTTTCCCGGCTGCAGCGAGGTCGTCGAAGTTCTTTGCAAACGTACGGGCACAGAAAACGAGATCATAGTTGCGGGCAGCGCTCTTTCCCTCGGAAACAGAGCAGTGACGAAGCTCAGCCGGCTTGATATCGTATTTCTTCATGACCTTTTTGATCGCATTTTCCATCATTAAAGACGAACCAGCACCATTTGCACAGCAGGCCAGAAGTTTTTTGTTATCGAGTTTTGCCATTTACCAAACCTCCAAATTTGTTTATTATGAAGAAGGTGACGAGGATACCAGAAAGTGGTTCTCGGAAAATCTTCAGAAGTCAGTGGAAATGGCTGCTAAGGCCGGCGTCGTTCTTGCATTTGAGACGATGGAAACGCCTTTCATGGACACTGTCGGTAAAGCCATGAAATATGTCAATGAAATAGATTCGCCCTGGCTTGGAGTATATCCGGATATCGGCAACCTGGAAAACGCCGCCGTTCTTTATGGTTCGGATCTTGTGGAGGATCTTGTCCTCGGCGCGGGTCATACCTTTGCCATGCATCTGAAAGAGACTAAGCCCGGCCTGTACCGCGACATGAATTTCGGAGATCCTGAAGGGCATACGGAATATGAGCGCGGCATCGATGCCGCTCTTCGGATGGGCGTGAGACTCTTTACCGGAGAGTTCTGGTACCAGAAAGGGCAGAATTATATCGAGACAATCACGCAGTCCAGCAGTTTCCTCCGCAATAAGATTGAGACAGTTGCTGCAAAGATTGAGAATGAATAAAGGAGAAGCGAGAAATGCTTGAAAAGCTGAAACAGGAAGTATTTGAAGCCAATATGCTTCTTCCCAAGTATGGCCTTGTGACTTTTACATGGGGAAACGTATCCGGCATCGACCGTGAAAGCGGTCTGTTCGTTATCAAACCGAGCGGTGTTGAGTATGAGGTCATGAAAGCAGAGGACATGGTCGTTGTCGATCTGAACGGCAATGTCGTGGAAGGAAAGCTTAAGCCCTCTTCCGATACAGCGACTCATGTCGAACTGTACAAGGCTTTCCCGAATATCGGCGGTGTGGTCCATACCCATTCCAGTTATGCGACGAGCTGGGCACAGTCCGGAAGGGATATTCCCTGTTACGGTACGACTCATGCAGATTATTTCTATGGCCAGGTTCCGTGCCTCCGCTGTCTGACTGCTGAGGAGATCGAGGATGCCTATGAAGAGAATACAGGCCATCTGATCGTCAATGAATTTGCCCGTCTGGGGAAAGATTATGAAGCCGTATCCGCAGCGCTTTGCAAGAATCACGGTCCTTTCTGCTGGGGAAAGAATCCGGTAGATGCAGTCCATTGTGCTGTCGTGCTTGAAGAGGTAGCGAAGATGGCATTCAGAACGGAACTCATCAATGCCGCTGTCCAGCCTGCTCCGCAGGAGTTGCAGGATAAGCATTACTTCCGTAAACACGGAGCGAATGCATATTACGGTCAGAACTGATCACTTGGTTTGGCTGAAAGTTGCAAAAAGTATAAAATTTCGGTAAATTGATAGTATAAAACTGGAGGGTAATTACAAATGAAACAATTCGAATTCACAGTAACAGATCCTGTCGGTATCCATGCACGTCCCGCTGGGAACCTGGTTAAGGAAATTAAAAAATATGTCGGGACCAAAGTCACATTGACAAAGGGCGAGAAGACTGTTGACGCGCTCAGACTGATGGCTGTCATGGGCCTTGGCGTAAAGCAGGGCGATACGGTTACTTTCACTCTCGAAGGCGAGAATGAAGAAACAGTCGCAGCAGAACTGGAAGCATACCTGAAAGAAAACCTCTGATCGAACAGCGAACAGACGGCGTAATGCCGTCTGTTTTTATTGAAATAAAAGGAGAATGATGCATGATTTCTATCCAAGGTAAAGGCGTTTCTACCGGTGTTGCATCCGGTCCGCTCTATTTCTATCAGAGAGCGACGACGACTCTTCGCAGATATACTGTTGAGGATACCGGTGCAGAATGGGAGCGGTTCAAAGCCGCTCAGGAGAAGGCTATCGAGCAGTTGGGTGAACTGGCCGAGAAGGCAAGAGAAGAAGCCGGAGATGAAGCGGCGATGCTGTTCGAAACCCACCAGATGATGGCTGAGGACCTGGATTACGAAGATGCGATCCAGAACCGGATCGTCAATGAGGCCAACAACGCCGAGGCCGCTGTCACTGATACCGCAGCTGAATTTGCGGAAATGTTTGCGATGATGGACGATTCCTATATGCAGGCGCGTGCAGCGGACGTGAAAGACGTTTCGAACCGGATCCTGAATATCCTTTTCGGCGTCGTTCAGGGCGGAATCGAATCTGACGTTCCGGTTGTGCTTGCTGCAGATGATCTTGCCCCGAGTGAGACGATTCAGCTTGACAAATCAAAGATCCTCGGTTTCGTGACGGAGGGCGGTTCCAGTTCCAGCCACACGGCAATTCTGGCAAGGACGATGGGGATCCCTGCAATCGTCGGACTCGGCGATCAGCTCAAAAAAGAGTATGAAGGACGCCCTGTCATCGTTGACGGATCCACTGGTCAGATCTTTGTTGACCCGGACGAGGATACGACTAATTATCTGCTTGAAAAACGGGCAAAACTGCTCGAACACCAGAAAATGCTGGAGCAGCTGAAGGGGGAGGAAAACATCACCCTCGATGGCCAGACGGTGCGGATCTACTGCAATATCGGCAGTCCTGAAGACGTCCACACAGTTCTCACCAACGATGGCGGCGGTGTCGGACTTTTCCGCAGTGAATTCCTTTATCTGAACTGCGATGACTATCCCACAGAAGACTATCAGTTCGAGGCTTATAAACAGGCGCTGTCTGAGATGGGCAACAAAGAAGTGATCATCCGGACGATGGATATCGGCGCAGATAAACAGATCGATTACTTCGATCTTCCGAAGGAGGAGAACCCTGCTCTCGGAAACCGTGCGCTCCGTATCTGCCTGAACAGACCGGAACTGTTCAAAACGCAGCTCCGTGCTCTGTACCGTGCTTCCGCTTACGGCCACCTCGGCATCATGTTCCCGATGGTAACGAGTGTGTGGGAAGTCCGCGAAGCAAAGAAAATGTGCACACAGGTCATGCAGGAACTCAAGGCCGAGGGCATCCCCTATGACGAGCATGTTCAGGTCGGTATCATGATTGAGACCCCGGCAGCAGCCGTGATCAGCGACCGCCTTGCGAAGGAAGTCGATTTCTTCAGCTGCGGGACAAACGATCTGACGCAGTATACACTTGCCTGTGACAGGCAGAACAATGATCTTGGCAGGTTCTTCAATCCCCATCATCCTGCAGTTCTCCGCCTTCTGAAGATGGTCACCGACAACGCCCATAAGAATGGAATCTGGGTCGGAATCTGCGGTGAACTCGGCGCGGATCTGGATCTGACTGAAATGTTCCTTTCAATAGGGATCGATGAACTGTCGGTTTCTCCGCGGTCCGTCCTTCCGCTGCGGAAGAAGGTCCGTGAGACTGATGTCTCCAAGGTTCGTGAAACGCTTCTCAATGATTTGATGGGAGAGGGGCAGCTTTTCTGAGCAATTGCCTTTTCATGCATAATTTGAGCGTGTAATCATAAAAAATGCGGCTGTCTGAACAGACTGCCGCATTTTCTTTTTTCAGATACAGATGACATATGACCTTTTTTTGCAGCAATTCTTGAATCGTGACGTATTGCACAATAGAATAAAAACAGAAGTTGTTTCCTGTATTCAGTTGCGGGCCTGAGGGGTACCGCAGGGAGGAATCATTATGGCTGCAAAAATGAAAAGAATCGGAGTGTTGACGAGCGGCGGAGACGCTCCGGGAATGAACGCTGCTGTCCGTGCGGTCGTTCGAACAGCTTACGCATACGGACTTGAATGTGTTGGAATCCGACGCGGATGGCAGGGGCTGATTACAAGCGACTTTACCATGATGACGAGGGAAAGTGTCGGACATATCCTTTCCAGAGGCGGTACGATGCTTTACACAGCCCGAAGCGCCGAATTCATGACTGAAGAGGGCAGAATGAAGGCGGTCGCAACCTGCAAGATGCTCGGAATAGACGGGATCGTCGCGATCGGAGGAGACGGTACGTTCAGGGGGGCGCTTGAATTGTCCAGGTTGGGTGTGCCGGTCGTTGGTGTTCCTGCTACGATCGATAACGACCTCGGGTGCACCAACTATACAATCGGCTTCGATACTGCCTGCAATACTGCAATCGACTGTATCGACAGGCTTCGAGACACGATGCAGTCCCATGAGCGCTGCTCAGTCGTCGAGGTTATGGGACGCAATGCCGGATTCCTCGCACTTTATGTAGGAATAGCTGTCGGTGCGACTGCTGTCCTGGTCCCGGAGCATGAGTTGGACTTCCAGAAAGACGTGGTCGAAGTCATTCAGGCATCCCGTCTGGCGGGAAATACTCACTTCATGATCGTTGTCGCAGAAGGTGCCGGAAGCGCTGTCGATATCGGAAAACGTATCCGGGAAGCGATCGGGATCGATCCACGTGTAACGGTCCTCGGCCATATTCAGCGCGGCGGCTCTCCCAATGCGCGTGACAGAGAAACCGCGACCAGAATGGGGTATTATGCTGTCAAGGCATTCGCGGAAGGAAGAGGAAACTGTATCATCGGTACTCAGGAAGGCGGAATCGTTGAGATCCCGATTGAAGAAGCTCTTACGATGAGGCGTCATCTGCAGATGGATCGCTATAGGATCATGGAAGCAATGCAGGTTGGCGGAACGCTGAACAGACTCGATTCATTCGAACAGTAGGAGTTGTTTTGACCTCGGGTCATTGTGCGAAAGGATTGCTTATTGTCTTTTGGGACTATGCATAGTAAAGTTTAAAGAGAATTGAGATTTGAATCCCAGTCCGAACACGTAGTTTTTGCTTTAGTCCCGGATGATCCAGTATTCATGAAGACTGTTTCCCGGATCCTGCGTGTCTGAGAAACAGTCTTTTTCTGTTTGTGATAAATAATTATTCCCCGGAGGAAATCATATTTATGCCGGATCTGAGTCTGCTTAGTTTTATAACAGAACTGTTCTCTAACCCGATGCTGCTTGTCACATTGGTTTTGACATTGGCGGTCACTTTTGTCAACGGATGGACAGATGCTCCGAACGCGATAGCGACGAGTGTTTCCACAAGAAGCATCAGCGTTGAAGATGCGATCCCTATGGCAGCTGTTTTCAACCTGCTCGGCGTGCTTGCCATGACGCTGTTGAACTCAAAAGTTGCATTTACGATACGAAATATAGCGAATTTCGGAGATAATACTCACCATGCGTTGATTGCGCTCTGCGCCGCTATGGCGGCGATCGTGATCTGGGCAGTAGGTGCATGGGCATTCGGTATTCCCACCAGCGAAAGCCATGCTCTGGTCGCTGGTGTCAGCGGTGCTGCGATTGCGCTGAACAACGGAATCGGCGGCGTTAATCTCAATGAATGGCTGAAGGTCCTCCTTGGACTGTTTTTATCCACATTTTTCGGTTTCCTCTTCGGCTTTCTGATCTGCAGGATCATCGTTCTGATCTGCAGCTCGATTGCGCCGTCCAAAACAGCGAGATTTTTCCAGTTCGGGCAGATCGGTGCTGGCGCAGCAATGGCTTTCATGCACGGCGCTCAGGATGGTCAGAAATTCATGGGTATTCTGCTGCTGGGCCTTTTCCTGTCAAAAGATATGGAACAGTCTGCGGCGGTCTCGATCCCTCTGTGGATGATTATCCTCGTTTCTCTGACTATGGGACTCGGAACGGCCGTCGGTGGGAAAAAGATCATTAAATCCGTCGGCATGGACATGGTGAAACTCAAACCCTATCAGGGCTTCGCCTCGGATCTGGCGTCTTCTTTGTGTCTGCTTTTCCTTACTTTGCTTGGCATGCCTGTCAGTACGACGCAGGTCAAGACGTCGGCAGTTATGGGAGCTGGTGCAGAACGAAGGATCTCTGCGGTAAGGATGGACGTCGTGAAAGACATGGTGTTCACATGGGTGTGCACGTTCCCGGGATGCGGAGTTATCGGCTACCTCGTTGCGAAACTGTTTTTCATTTTCTTCTGATGAGTCAAATGCATCTTTTCTGACACAAAATGGTTCCCCCGCTCTTTATGCGAGCGGGGGATCATTTGTGTTTCAGGACAGTTAAAAGACTTTTGCGCCGTTCAGGAAGATC
>CAMKDB010000045.1 GCA_946411155.1 uncultured Faecalibacterium sp. | reverse complement strand
AGGCGTGCAGCCCTTTGTGGATCTCTTCCATGGAATAAGTCCAGATCCCGTCCACGAGCTGGTTCTCCCAGTCGTAACTGCCGGAAGCCGCGGGAAGATGGTTCTCGTCCATCAGCACCGCTTTGATCCGGGTAGAGCCGAATTCGATTCCGATTACAGCACGATTCCAGTCCATTGTTTTCTCCTGTTTCTTCCTTAAAATGCAGGCAAGGTCATCTGCCCCTGTATGCACAGAGGAGATGACCTGCCGTTCCATTACCTTATTTCAGTTTCCAGGCGAGATCGTTCAGGAAGAGTTCCTGTTCGAGTTTCTCCACGGTAGTGTCCTCTCCGATGTGGACATATTCGATATCCATCATCTTTGCCCAGTCGCGCATCATCTCAGCGGTGACGTCGTAACTCAGGACCGTGTGATGGGCGCCGCCTGCGGTGATCCAGCATTCCACGCCCTTTTCCAGACTCGGTTTTCCTTCCCACATGACGCGGGCAACCGGCAGGTTCGGCATCTCCATAATGGGTTTCACCGCCTCGATATCCTGGCAGATCAGTCTCATACGGCCGCCCATGTCGATCAGGGATACCACGATGCCCTTGCCTGCTTTGCCTTCAAAGACCAGACGGGCGGGATCCTTCTCGTTCATGCCGATACCCAGATGGTGAGTCTCGATCCTCGGTTTATCCGCCGCGATGGACGGGCAGACCTCCAGCATGTGGGCGCCGAGCGATTTTTTGTTGTTGGGGACGAGATGGTAAGTGTAGTCCTCCATGAAGGCGGATGCACCATTGCCGTCCTTGCCCATGGCTTTCAGGATCGCGGTCATCGCCGCGACTTTCCAGTCGCCTTCCGCGCCGAATCCATAGCCTTCCGCCATCAGGTGCTGTGCCGCCAGTCCGGGAAGCTGCTCCATTCCATACAGATCCTGGAACGTGTTCGCGAAAGCCTTCGCGCCGTTGCGGTCCAGCATTTTCTTGAGAGCGATCTCTTCCCTTGCCTGATAGCGGATCGCGTCGGTATTGTCGGTATTGACGTCATACAGGGACAGATAGGTCTCCATCAGCGCGTCGATCTCTTCCTCCGTGACGGCGTTCATCTCCTTTACGAGGTCGCCCACCGCCCAGGTGTTCACCTGCCAGCCGAGCTTGATCTGAGCCTCGACCTTGTCGCCTTCCGTAACGGCGACTTCACGCATGTTGTCGCCGAAGCGCATGACTTTCAGTCCTTTGGAGACCGCTACGCCCACTGCGGTGCGCATCCAGGTCGCGATCCTTTCGCGCACATTCTCATCCTTCCAGTAGCCGGCGACGACCTTGCGGTTGAGGCGAAGGCGTGTGCCGATGAACCCGTGTTCGCGGTCGCCATGAGCAGCCTGATTCAGGTTCATGAAGTCCATGTCGATCTCTTCATTCGGGATCTCCTGATTGTACTGAGTGGCGAAATGCAGGTAGGGTTTCTGCAGCAGCGTCAGGCCGTTGATCCACATCTTGCTGGGGCTGAAGGTGTGACACCATGTCACGATACCGGCGCATTTGTCATCATAGTTCGCTTCCTTGATGACTTCCGTGATCTGCGCGTTGGTATCAGCGGTGACCTTGTAAACAAGCGGATAAGGCAGCACTTTGGACAGTTCCGCCGCCATTTCTTCCGCTCTGGCAGCGACAGTCTTCAGCACTTCCGGGCCATACAGATCCTGAGAGCCGACCAGGAACCAAAACTCATACTGCTTCATAATCTGTCTCCTTTTTTCCTTTTTTATTCCTTTTCAATTGATTGTGATATCACTACGCCGGGATTACTCCCGGCGAATCATTAACAGAATTCATACACGGTCTCGCACTCGGCAGTTTCACCGGCGCGGAGCACCACGTCGTTATGGAATTCTGGAGTATTCATCGCATTGGGGAAATTCTGTGTTTCAAGACAGAAAGCACCGTACCGCACATATTTGCTTCCGGCTTTTCCGTCCGTAAAGATCGGGATCATGCCAAGCATCATTCCTGTAAACAACTGGACCGCAGGAAGTGTCGAATAAGTCTTCATAACGATCCCGGTTTTTTCAGAGCGCGCTTCCGCCACGGGACGCAGCGTTCCGTCCCATTCATTTACAGCATAACATACATCATATCCATGTGCATGCGCCAGCATAGGATCCGTTTCGTCATGGATATCCTTCCCGATGGGTTTGCCTGACGTGAAATCGAACGGCGTTCCGTGTACGTCTCTCAGTTCCCCCGTGGGAATCAGTTTGTCATCGCAGGGGCAGTAACGGTCGCAGTAGAGTTTCAGTTCCTGCTCCAGCGTGTCACCCGCTCCCTGACCGTCCAGATTGAAGAAACTGTGGTTGGAGATGTTCACAACGGTATCCTTATCCGCAGTGCAGGAATACCGCAGGTGAAGCCGGCCGTCCCGGAATGACACCCGCTCCGTGAGTGTCATGTTTCCGGGAAAGCCTTCTTCATCATCAGGGGAATGGTAACGAAGGATGAGGGTCTCTCCTTCCACCTCGGTCTCGAAGAGTTTATTGTGGAATCCACTTGCGCCGCCGTGCAGGCAGTTGAAGCCGCGCTCATTCAGAGTCACGTGATACTCTTTGCCGTCAATGGTAAAGGACCCGTTCGCAATGCGGTTCGCGTAGCGTCCCAGCACTGCGCCGAAGAAAGAGTGGGTAGCCGCATATTCCTCCGCGGTATCATAACCCAGCGCCACATCCACCAGTTCCCCATTCCGGTCCGGAACACAGATCTGCTGGAGAATACAGCCCAGATTCAGGACAGCGACATAACTGCCGTTCGCGTCGTCCTTCAGGATATAGCGCTCATAGGGTCTTCCCTCCGGGGAGGTTCCGACCACTTCTCTCGTGATACTCATATGACAGCCACCCTTCTTCTCAAAATCTGTTCATTCAGTTCGCATGGACACGAATGCCGGACTGTGCTTTGGCGATCAGCGTCTCATCGAACTCGTCTCTCGTGAATTCATCCACGAATCTGCCTTCATACATGACCATGATGCGGTCGCAGACACCGATCAGCTCCGGCATCTCGGAAGAGACCATGATGATACTCATGCCCTTCTCGCTCAGATCATTCATGATGTTGTAGATCTCAGCCTTTGCGTTGACGTCGATGCCTCGTGTCGGCTCGTCCATGATCAGGACGTGCGGGTTGCGCGCCATCCACTTCGCGATGATCAGTTTCTGCTGGTTACCACCGGAGAAATGCATCGCCAGACGGTCGGGCAACGCCGGTTTGACCATCAGCATGTTGAAGTATTTGTCAACGAATTCTTTTTCTTTCTTATGGTCGATGACCCATTTCACCTTGTCCCTCGTCATCTGGTCAAAGTTCGGGATGCAGAGGTTGGTACTGGCTTTCTGAGCCAGGCTCAGACCTTCGTTTTTACGGTCTTCCGGAAGAAGAACCGTTCCGTGTTTGATCAGTTCGTAAGGGGTGATGTTGTGGATCTGCTCGCCGTCGACATAGAGTTCGCCCGTGTCATGCGGCATCGCGCCTATGAAAGACTTCATGGTCTCGGTACGGCCGGCGCCGACCAGACCGCAGATGCCGAGGATCTCACCCTTGTGCAGTTTCAGGTTGACATCCTCGAAGACGCCCTTCAGGTTGAAATTCTTCGCTTCGAAGACCACTTCGTCGGAAGGAGTGATTTTGCGATCCGGATAGTATGCATCCAGTTTACGTCCGACCATCATGGCGACCAGGTCGTCCTTCGTGACGTTCGGCCCGTTGTTGATGGTGCCGGTGACCTTGCCGTCGCGCAGACCGGTGATACGGTCCGCAAGCATCAGGACCTCATCCAGACGGTGGGTGATGTAAATGATGCCGGTGCCTTCTTTTTTCAGCCTGGCGATGATCTCAAACAGAAGGTCCGTTTCTTTCTGTGTAAGAACAGCCGTAGGCTCATCGAAGACGATGACTTTGGATTTGTTGGAAACAGCTTTCGAGATCTCGACCATCTGCTGCTGGGAGATCGTCAGCTGATAAACACGGATTTTGGAATTCAGGTGGTCTTCCTGACCAAGGGATTTCAGGATCTCATCCGCGTCTCTGAACATGGATGCGCGGTCGATTCTCTTGAATCTCTTGCCTTTGGTGTATTCACGTCCAAGGTAGATATTTTCTGCGATGGTAAATCCGGGAACGAGGTTGAACTCCTGATAAATGATGCCGATACCGTGATCTTTGGAAACTTTTGCCGTGTCGATCGTGACAGGCTCTCCGTCGATCAGGATCTGGCCCTGATCCGGCATATGGATGCCGCCCAGACATTTGATAAGGGTACTCTTACCAGCACCGTTCTCACCGATCAGGCAGTGGATCTCCCCCGCTTTCAGGTTGAATGAAACATCGTCCAGGGCGCGAACACCGGGGAAGTCTTTACCGATTCCCTTCATTTCAAGGACATATTCGCTCATAGTTTTGCCTCCTGATTAATCTGTTTCATTCAAACATTATTTCTTCATCGTGCTTGCCTTCCTGGCAATAACGTCGATAGCGCAGACCGCAATAAGAACAACACCGATAACGGCTGTCTGCCAGTACATGTTGACTTCGTACTGTGTCAGGCCGTTCTTGATGATCTGCATCAGGATAGCGCCGACCATGGAACCGACGACGTCACCGCCGCCGCCTAGCATCGAGGTACCGCCGACGACTGTGGCGCAGATAGCGTCCATACCAAGCGTACCGCCTGAGCTCGGGCTGCCGCTGTTCAGACGGCCGGCGAGGAGGTATCCGGAGAGGCCAGCAAAGAGACCGCCGATGGTGGTCGTGAGGACCTTCATGAACTTGACGTTCAGACCGGAAAGAGCAGCTGCTGTTGCGTTGCCGCCGACAGCCTGCATGCGGCTGCCGAGAACGGTCTCGCGAAGGACGAACTGTCCGATCGCGACGAACAGCGGGATCATATAAATGAGGTTCGGGATTCCGAGCGTGGATTTCTGACCGAGTTTGTACATCAGGGACTGGTCATTAACAAGAACCGGGAAGCCCTTTGTGATAACAAGCGCAAGACCGCCGCAGACGTTGGAAACGCCCATCGAAACGATGAAGGGCGGCAGTTCGAAGTGAGTCGCGAGAACACCGTTCGCGGTGCCGGCTGCGATTCCGATCGCGGCTCCTGTGAGGATAGAAAGAATGTCGCTGTGTGTCGCGTTATAGACGATACATGTCAGAACGCAGGACAGCGACATGATGTTGGCGACCGAGAGGTCGATACCGCCGCCGGAAATGATGAAAGTCATGCCGGTAGCAAGAATGATTGTGATAGTTGCCTGTTTGAAAATGTTGAACAGGTTCTCGGATTTCAGGAATGTATCCGTAGTGAGCGCCATGATAACAGCGAGGACAAAGATTAAGATTGCCAGGCTCAAAGCTCTACGGTCAAGAATCCAGGCAAGCAGATTGACCTTCTTCCCCTTCATATTTGTGGTTCCTCCCCTAGATAATGATTAGTCTTTAATGGTGGGATATCCCGGAGAAACTCCGGGATATCCGCAAAAAACAGTCTAAACGATCTCAGACATCAGCCGATCGATTAGGAAGCGGGCTTGACGTTCGGGTACTTCTCCTCGACGTTGCTTGCGTCGCAGACGAAAGCGGAAGTCTCGATGAAGTCGGATTCAGGCATCTTGCCGTCGAGGGCGTCGACTACGACCTGGCAGCCGACATAGCCCCACTGATACTGACCCTGTACGCAGGAGCAGTCGCAGGTGCCGTCTTTGATCGCGAGGATGATCGGATCGAGGTCATCAGCAAGAACCGCGTGTTTGACGGTCTTGTCCCAGCCTTTCTCTCTGAAGACGTTGGCGACCTGCTCGCCTGCAGCATAGGTCATGACGCAGCAGTCAGCATCTTCATAGTGGGTCCAGGCGTCCTCACACATGGTCAGAAGGTCAATCTGGCCGGTGAAGGTGGAGTAAATGAGTTCGATCTTGTTGCCCGCAGCAGCGATAGCATCCTGAATGCCTTTGGTACGCTGAGCCTGGCCGAGGGTCTCCGGGAAGGCGTTGAAGACGATGAGCTTACCAGTGTTGCCCATGACTTCGACGCAGGTCTCGCCCTGGAGAACGCCGTAGTTGTAGTTGTCGGTTCCGACGAAGCAGAGTCTCTTGGAATCCGGGGCGTCGGTATCCATCGTGACGACCATGATGCCCTTGTCGATCGCTTCATCGATCTTGTTGTTCAACGTGGCCGGGTCAGATACTGCAACGATGATCCCGTCATAGCCCTGGGACACGAAGTCTTCGAACAACTGAACCTGTGCAGATGTGCCGGACTCTGCAGGACCGGTCGCGTAAGTGGTGATGTTGTATTTACCAGTTGCGTTCAGCTCTTCAGCTTTTGCAGCTGCACCGTCACCGACGGAGGTCCAGAATGCGGAGTTTGCCGTGTAGATAACGCCGATCTTGTACTTCTTGGCATCTGCGTTGCTGCCGCCGCCACCACAGGAAGCGAGAGCAAGAGCAAGCACAAGAACGAGAACCAATGCTACTAACCGTTTCATTTGTTTTTCTCCTCTTTTTTCTGTTTTTTTATTTGCCCAGAGGCTATTTGAGCCTCTGCGATCAACAATATGTACCGAGGTAGTAATCCACCAGGAAGCGCATGACCGGCGTTTCGAAACTGTCATCTTCCTGATGGCAGACATCGGTGAAATGCATCGGACCGCCGCACTGGGTATAGGGTTTCCATTCGGGCTGCGGCACACCGTCCACATCCAGGCAATTCGGGTCGCCGTTCTTCACATAACTTGCCACGTAGTTCGCCATCTGCCGGGCAAGATCGTAACTCTTTCCCTTGAACGGACGCCAGCATGCTCCGAGAGATTCAAAATGGAACCATAGGTCACTGGAGTGGAAGGTGCCGGGATGATCGTCGCCGGGGATCTCCGCATCGAAAAGCGCACCGTAGTTGTTCAGTTCGGGATGTTCTTTCGCAGTAGCTTCGAAGTAGAGGCGCATGCCCAGCTCCATGGGACTGAACGTGGCATTCTTCAGTGTCTCCTCCAGCGTATCCGCCTTGACGGTGTCCATAAATTCCTGAGCGCGGTCTCCGAACATTTTTCCGGCAAGTTCCTGAAGTTCTTCGAAGGATCGGACCATCGGGGTGGAGCTTGTCTCATCTGCGGTATTGCTGAACATCAGCGGGACCATGTTGCGCTGATTCCGGATAATCAGTTCCGAGAAACTTCCGGTGCAGAAATTGCCGTCTGCCACCGGCAGCCACATCTTCATTCCGGGAACCAAACCTTTTCCGAGGCCCATATATTCCACGAACCGGTTCATGAGCTCCTGAGCAGGCAGGCTTCTTGCTTCTGCCAGATTCTTGATGCCGGCTTCCTTAAAGAAGTCGACTCCGTCCGCTTCCGCTTCTGCCAGTGTGCGGCAGGATCCGTGATTGTTGGGTCCGAAGTAACCGCCGTAGCGGATCGCGCTCATGACGATGGCACGCTGGAACAGTCCTTTGTTCAGAGGAGATACGACCTGCATCTGGACGCTGCGTCCGCCGCCGGACTGTCCCCCGATGGTGATGTTCTCCGGATCACCACCGAAAGCGGTGATGTTGCGTTTGACCCACATGGTGGCGAAGCGTTGGTCCAGCAGCCCGAAGTTGGTCGGGAACTCGGGATCTTCCGCCGTGATCTCCGGATGTGCCAACAGACCGAAAACGTTCAGCCGGTAGTTCACCGTCACCACGACGATGCCTCTGCGGGCAAGGCGTTCACCGTTGAACTCCATTTCCGTGGGATTGCCTTCCATCATGCCGCCGCCGAAAAACCATACGTAGACCGGAAGGCGGTCCATAACGGATTCGGCAGGTGTCCATATATTGAGCGTCAGACTGTCCTCACTCATTTCAAGCGTGGGGTCGACGTTCCATTCCTTTTTGTAGATATTGTCCGTGAGCCATGGCGCGCGCTGGACGCTGATCGGTCCGAAACGACTGCAGTCCAGGACACCGGTCCAGTCTCTCGCAGGCTGCGGCGCTCTCCAGCGCAGGTCTCCGACCGGAGGCGCTGCAAAGGGAATACCCTTATAGGAGATGACACGGGGATCCGCACCGCTGACACCGCGGACGGCACCGTTCTCAACCACTGTCTGCTTGATCATGCCCTGCCTCCCGAAGTTGTATGATAATTAAGTCGCTAAACTGTACAAATTCGAACATCTATCTGGTTAGAATTTACCATTGGTTGTCTGTAGTTGTCAACTTATGTTTGAGTTTTTGTCATTTTGACAGACAAAGTTGTCTGTTTATCGTTATTTTCACAAAAATAGTGACAGAGAAACTACAAATCTGTAACATCTTTTTGCACCCATGTCCACACACCGGATACCGAATCTCGATGTCTTGCACAATTTGCACTCAATTTCCGTCAAATCATCTCAATTTGTTGTACAACATGGCTTGTAAAGGCAGAATTGTTCAGCGTATACTGAGTATGTAGAAGTGAAAATGTATCTATTGAACGAAGCCGCCCGTTCCAGGTCGGCGTGTCCCGAAAGGAGATGTCTATTTATGGCGTATTCCAAATCCGTGGCGATTGCTTCCGATCTGCGTGCGCAGATCCTGAACAGTACGTACGGGAAAGGAGATAAACTCCCGACCGAGAGTCAGCTGAGCGTAAAATATGGTGTCAGCAGACAAACGATACGCAAGGCGCTGCAGGATCTTTCCAGAGAGAATCTGATCACCAGCGTGCAGGGCAGCGGTTCCTATGTCGCTTTCGAAGCTCCCGTGCGCAAAAGAACGATGCACATCACCATCATTACCTCGTACATCAGCGAGTATATCTTCCCCGCTATCCTGCGGGGGATCGATGACTCCGTGAGCAGAGCCGGATACACCGTTAATGTACGTGCCACAAACAACAGCATCGCCACAGAGCGGAGGATCCTTGAGGACATTCTGGAGCATCCGGTCGACGGCATCGCCATCGAGGGCACCAAGACCACCATGCCCAACCCCAATTCCGCGCTCTATGCCAAGATCGCCGAGATGGGAATCCCGATCCTGATGTTCAACAACTATTATCCGGGACTCGAACTGCCCGGATATCCCCACGTGATCTCCCGCCATGACGAGATGCGTCCGAATCTTTCTTCCGCTTCCCGGAGCAATGTGGCGCATATCGTTCTTGACGACTATGCCGGCGGATACGCCCTGACGGAGATGCTCCTCAAACAGGGTCACAACACGATCGGGGGCATTTTCAAGGCGGATGATATGCAGGGATTTGTTCGCTTTTCCGGTTATCTGGATTGCATGCTCTTCCATCAGGCGGATTTCCGGGATCAGAATGTCATCTGGTACACCACAGAATCCAGACCGATGGTGCTTTCCTATCTCAAAGAACACTCCGATGACAACCTGTTCAAGGCTTTGGTTCGGGACTGCACCGCTCTGGTCTGCTACAACGATCAGGTCGCGTCTCAGGTCCTCCGGGTCCTGTCTGAGGGGAATTTCGACTCCTCCATCCGCGCCGTTTACAGTTTCGACCGTCATCTGCCTCTTATGCCCGTTCCGGGTGTGGAGACCTACTCGCTCGGTTATCCCAAGGAAACGATCGGCGGGGCCATCGGAAAAAAACTGCTGGATATGATCGCCGGGAAAAAGTCCGAATCCGAGATGCTCTCCTGGCTCAGATAACAATCGATCCAACCGCATGCAGGGCCGTTCCGGTCCCGCTTTTTTGTTGCGGAAAATCGGTTCCATAAAACGGAGCAGCGCCCGGCAGGAACACTGCCGGGCGCTGCCCCGAAAGAATTAAGGAGGTCAACAGAAAAAACCTGATCGTTTTGAATTATTGGGCGATCTCATGCTTCCTGTCATATCCGGACTTGATCAGATAGATCAGTCCGCCGCCGAAGAAAAGGATCACCGCATAGCCACAGAACATGGCCGTGTAGCCCCAGCGGTCCGCTACCACGCCGCCCAGCATCGGAGCGAAGGAGTTGCCGATATCCTGTCCGATATAGCAGGTGCTGCTGACGATGCCGGCTTTTTCCTTGCCCATCTTCTTCAGGCAGGTCGCCTGGATACCGGGAGAACCGGAGGACTGCCCCAACGCCTTTACGACACCAGCTGCCAGCATGGCAGGCATGGACTGGGCAAAGCCGGTGAGAACTGCGGAAAGAGAGGTGCAGAAAAGAGCAGGGAAAATGATTTTCTCAAGACCGTAACGGTCCAGCAGTTTGCCGAAGACCGGTCTTGCCAGGAACATGACAAGCGAGTATGCGGAGAAGAACAGAGAAAATCCCTCGATTCCCCGCTCCTTGCCCAGAAGCGTAATAAACGTATTATCCAGCCCATTGCAGCTGCTGAACAGTCCCATGATCATCGCATATGGCAGTACCCAGAACGAGATGATGTTGCCCAGCTTGAGACCGCCTTCCGAAACTGTTCTGGGTTCTTCCTGATAAGGGATGAAATAGATGATCACCAGAGAAAACACACAGATGACGGCGCAGAAGATAAAGCAGGCGAAGAAACCCACATGATCGGTGAGCCAAAGACCAACTGCGGGACCGGCAGACTGCGAGATGACGTTAGCCAGTGCCATCCAGCCGAGACCTTCGCCCAGTCTGGACGCAGGAAGGAAGGACGTGCTGAACGCCATGGAGACAACGCCGCTGAACGCGAAGGCAATGCCCTGTAGCACTCTGCAGACCGCCAGCATGCGGATATCCGTGGCAAAAATGTGCAGAATGGCAAGTACCGCGTTCGCCGCGGTTGTGAGCAGGAGCAGTTTCTTCCGGTTCATCCGGTCAACCACGACGCCGGAGACCGGGCGCAAAAACATGGCTGTCATGGACATCAGGGAAGACACGACGGACGCCGTCTTCAGATCTGCTCCGAGTTCCAGACAATAAGAACTCATCAGCGGAAGGACTGCCCATGTGGTGATGCTCACCAGGCAACTGTTAAGGAAGATCATCAGGAACGGAACGGTCCACAACTTTTCCTCCGTTTTGTTCGGTGCCGGATCCATATGTTCCGCCATACAGCGATCCCCCTTTCACAATCTATTCTTATCGTAAAAGATGAAAGCGTGATTTGCAAGAGTGTTTTATACATTTTTGTACAAGTTGTTTGTGAAAAATGATGAATAAACACGAATTTGTATTGTATATATCCATGTTTTTTGGTCAGAAGTTGTCTGTTTCGTTGATTCTGGACAAAAATCGCGATATGATTTAGACAACTTAATATGATGGTTAGGAGGTTCTTTTTCATGCTGCGAATGACGAAGACTGAGTCCGGACTGGTACGCGGACTCGTCGGAAATGACGCAAGGATCACCGTGTATAAAGGGATTCCCTTCGCCGCGGATACATCCGGCGAGAACCGCTGGCGTGCACCGCAGCCGGTCACTCCGTGGGAAGGCGTCCGGGACTGCTATGAATTTGCCCCGGTCACCATGCAGAAAACACCGGGAGAAGATCCGGAAGCATTCTACTCCAAAGAATGGCACGTAGATCCGGAAGTTCCCATGAGCGAAGATTCCTTGGCATTGAATATCTGGACCCCTGCAAAAAGCACCGAAGACAGATTGCCCGTTTATGTATGGATCTTCGGCGGCGGTCTCACTGAAGGCTACGCCCATGAGATGGAATTCAATGGCGAGCATATGGCTTCCAGAGGCATTGTTGTCGTCAGCGTAGCATACAGACTGAACGTCTTCGGTTTCCTTGCGCACCCCGATCTCACGAGAGACCAGCCTGACGCACCGGCAAATTTCGGTTATCTGGATCAGAAAGCAGGTCTGGAGTGGGTAAAGAGAAACATCGCCAATTTCGGAGGTGACCCTGAGAACATCACCATCGGCGGACAATCCGCAGGCGGACTCTCCGTCATGGCGCTGATGGCTTCTCCGACTACGGATGGCCTGTTCCAGAAAGCTACCATCCAATCCAGTTCCGGCGGGGCGTTCCCTGCGGTCTATCCCCCCTGCTTCTTCGGCCCGTATCATTCTCTGGAAGAATCCGAGAAACAGGGCGCTGCCTTCCTGAAAGAGTATCTCGGCTGCGACACCATCGAAGAAGCCCGCAAACTGGATGCCTTCTTCATCCGCGACAAGTTCGTTGAATACATGGGCAAGACGTTCCGCCGTTTCGTACAGTGTGTGGACGGCAGGTTCCTGCCCAAAGACCCCACGGATTACCTGATCAGCGACGAACTGCACCGCGTACCGTTCCTGACCGGATACACCACCGACGAGGTCAATTTCTATCCGAAAGGAGACACGCTCGGGGAGCTGACCGAATGGGCAGACAAGAACCTGAACGGTCACGGAAAAGAATTCATCGACAAGGCGGTAAAAGCTGCCGGCACCACCGAGGTGGAAGCTGTACGCAAAGCTGCCCGCATCAACATCAACGAGATCTCGAACTATATGCTCGCAGATCTGTTTGAGACGCAGGGCAGACCGGTATATACCTATCAGTTCAACCCGACGATGCCCGGGGACGACGCAGGCTCCTTCCATTCCAGCGACCTGTGGTTCTCCTTCGAGACTCTTGCCTCCTGCTGGAGACCGTTTGACGGACATCATTATGACGTCGCCCGGAAGATGTGCAACTACTGGTGCAACTTCATCCGCAGCGGAGACCCGAACGGGAAGGATAAGGACGGAACGGATCTCCCCTATTGGCCGGAATACAAGGACGGACACCGCAACATGAACTTCTTCGACGAAGTTTATCTCTCCGAACCCGGTCCGGACGAAGTGACTGAATTCGTGGTCAAGGCGAACTACGACCCGTATTTCAATAAAGAATAAGAAAGAGGGACATGATCATGCTGAGAGAGACCAGAACAGAAAACGGACGCGTGAGAGGTGTCGTCGGCACCGACGCGCGCATAACGGTATACAAGGGTATTCCCTTTGCGGATACCACAGGCGGAGAGAACCGCTGGCGTCCGCCCCAGCCGGCAAAAGACTGGGAAGGCGTGAGGCTCTGCTCCGACTTCGGACCGGTACCGGTCCAGAAAACGCCTGGCGAGGATCCGGAAGCATTCTATTCCAAGGAATGGCACGTGGATCCGGAAGTCCCCATGGGTGAAGACTGCCTGCGGGCCAATATCTGGACGCCGGCAAAAACCGCGGACGAGAAACTGCCGGTCATGGTTTGGATCTTCGGCGGCGGTTTCCGTGAGGGTTACGCTTTTGAGCAGGAATTCGACGGCGAACGCTTCGCATCCAGAGGCGTTATCCTGGTATCACTGGGATACCGTCTGAACTGCTTCGGTTTCCTGTGCCATCCGGAGATCACTGCTGAAAATCCGGATCAGCCCGCCAACT
The DNA here is from genome assembly GCA_946411155.1 of uncultured Faecalibacterium sp. Classification (GTDB taxonomy): domain Bacteria; phylum Bacillota; class Clostridia; order Oscillospirales; family Ruminococcaceae; genus RUG11783. The sequence continues at coordinate 682 of CAMKDB010000045.1, read as the reverse complement.
ACGGCCTTTTGGATCAGCGTTACGGCATCGAATGGGTCAAACGGAACATTGCCAATTTCGGCGGCGACCCTGAAAACATCACCATTTTCGGCCAGTCCGCAGGCGGCGCGGCCGTGATGCATCATCTGGCTGCTCCCCAGAACGAGGGGTTATTCCAGCGCGCGATCCCCCAGTCTTTCGGTGGCACCGGCACCCGGTATCCCGCTTCCTTTATGGGCGGCGTCGGCAGCCTGAAAGACGCTGAGCAGGTCGGTGTGGAGTTTTTCAAAACCTTGGGCGTGGAGACACTGGAAGAAGCCCGTAAACTGGACTGGCAATATATCGAGAAAAAGTTCCTGGAATCCAACATGTGGCTTCGTATCGTAAACGACGGTCATTATGTCACGGAAGACTATACCGTCACGGCAAGAGAAGGACGCATGCTGCCGGTCCCGATCATGACCGGCTACAACACCAACGAAGGTTTCTACCGCGGACCCGGTCAGAAACACCCCATGGCTCCGGCGGATCCGAACGCTTCCGATGAGGAGACCGAGGCATGGGTGCGCAGCGAGTTCGGTCCCTATGCAGATGAATATCTTCAGGTCTGCCGCGAAGCTGCGGCCAAGAACGGCACCACTCTTGCAAAGGAATCCATCGTCTTCATCAGCTGCTTCTCCCTGTACGTTCTTGCCCGTCAGAG
>CAMKDB010000044.1 GCA_946411155.1 uncultured Faecalibacterium sp. | reverse complement strand
CATGGCGTTCGGAGTCGGCATGTTCCAGGGGTCCATTCAGGCGCTTTCCAGAAGTTATTTCTCCAAGATCATTCCTGCGGAGAACTCCGGCGAGTATTTCGGACTGTACGATATCTTTTCCAAGGGTGCTTCTTTCCTTGGGTCTTTCATGATCGGAATCGTGAAGGACACTACCGGAAGCATTCAGATCGCTGTTGCAACTCTGGCAATCTTTTTCGCTCTCGGCTTCTTCTTCCTGAAGAAGGCTGATGCGGTAAAGCCTGTAGAATAATCCGTTTTCATGGCATTTTTTGCGCCCCTGTGAAGGGGCGCATTCTTTGTCTTGTGTCAATTGCGCAGAGGCAGAGAAAATCAAGCACATTATATGAAAAAGGAGTAAAATGAAATCAGATACAGGATCGTACAGTGCAGTCGTATCATACATTGGGAAGAGCCTGCGCCATGCGGATTCTGCGTAGAAGATGCGGATGGATTTGCCCGCATTTCCTGAGTGCATAGAACTATAAAGTCAATCATATCAACGGAGGATCGAAAATGGAGACGAGACCTTATGTGTCATGGGACCTGATGAACAGTTTCATGATCGATGTGTTTAAAGCTTACGGTGTGCCGGAGGAAGATGCAAAGATCTGCGCGGACGTCCTTCTGGAGTCGGATCGCCGCGGGATCGAGAGCCACGGCTGTAACAGATTCAAGCCCATCTATATCGACCGGATCGTCAAGGGCACCCTGCTTCCCGTGACAAATCTTGAGGTTGTAAAGGAGACTCCGACCACGGTCGTCATGGATGCCCATGACGGAATGGGCATGGTCGCTGCTCACGCGATGATGGAAAAATTGATCGAAAAAGCAAAGAAAAACGGTATGGCCGGCGGCGCGATCCGCAATTCTACCCACTACGGAATTGCCGGCTACTGGAGCGATATGGCGGCTAAACAGGGGCTGATCGGAATCACCGGAACGAATGCCCGTCCCTCCATTGCACCGACATTCGGTGTTGAGAACATGCTGGGAACGAATCCGCTGACAATCTCTCTGCCGACGGATGAGGATTTCCCGTTCTGCATCGACTGCGCAACATCTATCGTTCAGCGCGGAAAGATTGAGTTCTATGCGCGGTCCGGAAAAGAGACTCCCGCCGGTATGGTTGTCACCCATGACGGAAGTACCGTGACAGATTCCCAGGCGATCCTGAAAATGCTCACCGAAGGTAAGGCAGCTCTTGCACCTTTGGGCGGAGGTCCCGGTGATGAGATGTGCGGATATAAAGGATATGGTTATGCAACTGTCGTTGAGATCCTGTCTTCTGCACTTGCCGGAGGAGAGTTCATGAAGGCGTTGACCGGTGTGAGTCCGGAAGGAAAACCGCAGATGTATCACCTCGGTCATTTCTTCTTCGTTGTGGATCCCGAAGCGTTTATGGGGATCGATACGTTCCGCAGGACTGCAGGCAGTATCTGCCGCGCGCTCCGCGCCAGCGAAAAGGCTCCCGGATATGACAGGATCTATACTGCCGGAGAAAAGGAGCATCTTGTATGGCTCGAAAGAAAAGACAAAGGCGTTCCGGTCGGCGAAGCTGTCCAGAAAGAACTGATTGCGCTGCGCGACAAGCATCAGCTTCCTTATACGTTCCCGTTTGAAGCATGACCGTTCCGGAGGTGTCAGATGGATTATTTGAAAGAATCCCTGAAAATGCATGAGCAATGGAGGGGTAAAATCGAAGTCACGGCGACTGTGCCGGTTGGAACCAAAGAGGATCTCTCCCTGGCTTATACTCCGGGCGTTGCTCAGCCCTGCCTTGAGATTCAGAAAGATATCGAGAAGAGTTATGACTTGACAAGAAGACATAATCTTTGCGCAGTCATTACCGACGGTACTGCTGTTCTTGGACTCGGTGATATTGGGCCGGAAGCCGGCATGCCCGTCATGGAAGGGAAATGTGTGCTCTTCAAATCCTTCGGCGGTGTTGATGCATTCCCGATATGCGTTAAGACCAAAGATGTTGATGAGTTCGTAAATACGGTATATCTGATCTCAGGTTCTTTCGGCGGGATCAATCTGGAAGATATTTCTTCTCCAAGATGTTTCGAGATTGAAAGAAAACTGAAGGAAAAATGCGATATCCCGATCTTCCATGATGACCAGCACGGAACAGCGATTATCACACTCGCAGGTCTTACAAATGCACTCAAGATCGTAGGAAAGAAGAAAGAAGAAGTCCGTGTTGTGACATCCGGGGCAGGAGCAGCCGCGATTTCAATCGTGAAACTGCTGCTTTCTGCAGGGTTTAAAAACATCATTATGACGGACAGAAAAGGCGCGATCTACAAGGGCCGCGATGGTCTCAACTGGATCAAGGAGGAGATGGCAGAGGTCACCAATCTCGGTTTGGAACATGGAACGCTCGCGGATGTCGTAAAAGGAGCAGACGTCTTTATCGGTGTTTCCGCACCCGGTACGTTGACAACGGAAATGGTCCGGACAATGAACCATGATGCTATCGTCTTCGCATGCGCAAACCCGATGCCTGAGATTTCTGCTGAAGACGCTAAGGCGGGTGGTGCCAGAATCGTTGCGACGGGTCGCAGTGATTACCCCAATCAGGTGAACAATGTACTTGCTTTCCCGGGCGTCTTCCGCGGAACATTTGACGCCAGAGCAAGGGACATCAATGAGGAAATGAAGATGGCAGCTGCTGCCGCTTTGTCTGGACTCGTTTCTGATGAAGAACTGTGTGAGGATTATATCCTTCCTCTCGCATTTGACCCCCGTGTTGGAAAGACAGTCGCTGCGGCAGTTGCTGCGGCGGCGAGGGCGACAGGCGTTGCCAGACTCTGATCTTATGAAATAATAATAAACATCCGGATCTTCTGGAAGGTCCGGATGTTTTTGTATAAGAATGATTATTATTCCTCACACAGCGAGATGAATTCATCGATCTCGTCCGCCAGGATCTGCAGCGAGGCGCGCCAGAATTCCTTGTCTGTGAGGTCGATCCCTGCAACCTCTGCAGCACCTTCGACCGTTGTCGTTCCGGTGGCTTTCAGCAACTTTTTGTACAGGTCCACAAAAGGCTTGCCCTCGCGAAGATATTTCGCATAGAGGCCGCGGGCAAACAGACCGCCGAATGCATAGGGGAAGTTGTAAAAACTGAGTCCGCCGCTGTAATAGTGGCTCTTGCATGCCCACATATACGGATGCAGGTACTGAGGATCAAGTCCGTCTCCATAGGCTTTCTTCTGGGCGTCCAGCATGATTTCACACAACTGATCGGCGAACATAAAGCCATTCTGTCTGTTCTCAAAAACAGCAGTTTCGAATAGATACCGGGAGTAGATGTCGCAGATGATTTGATTTGCATCCATCAGCTGACCTTCTATCAAAGCACGGCGGGCGATAGGATCTTTTTCCGCGGAGATTGCTGCATTCATGGCGACGACTTCGTTGAAGGTCGAGGCAGTTTCGGCAACAGGCATAGAGACATCAAGATTCAGGCAGCTGTTATTGCGCAGGCAGTGATTATGGAATGCATGCCCGAGTTCATGGGCGAGTGTCACGACGTCGCCCAGTGTGCCGCCAAAATTGGTAAGGACACGGCTTTCACCGATGGAATGGATTCCTGCGCAGAACGCGCCGCCGACTTTCCCTTCATGAGGGAAGAAATCAATCCAGGATTCGTCAAAGGCACGGGCAATCATTTCAGTTTCTTCCTGGTCAAAGCCAGAGAAGAGTTCGACCAGATAATTACGGGCGTCTTCTGTAGTGTAGACTTTGTTATTGCCTTCAAGCGGTGCGAAAAGCTCAAAAAAGGGAAGACCATTCTCATATCCCAGCAGTTTGGCCTTGGCTTTCATATATGCCCAGAATTTCGGAAGATATTCTTCCATCGCACCCAGGAGCGCGTCCAACGTTTCGCGCTTCATATGATTGCCTTTCAGCGTCTCATCCAAAGGGGATTCATAGCCGCGAAGCCTGCAGCGGTTGATGACCTCCATCTTGATGGAATTGAGAGAGAAAGCGATTCCGTCTTTGATCCGGTCATAGGATTTTAGCTCGGCTTCATAAGCGGATTTACGCACTTCCGGATCCGGATCGTAGGCTTTATTGCGGATATCCGACAGCGTCGTTGTTTCTCCCTTGTATTCAACTGGAACAGTTGAGGTGAGGAAACCCTGCAGGTCGGACCAGGCAGAGGAACCGCTGATCTCATACAGGCTGATGACTTCTTCCACTTCAGGAGAAAGGGTGTATTTTGCTTCTTCCTTGATGTTGTTCAGCATGAACTCATGCTCTTTGAGCAGATCATCGCCCTCGATGACGGAAGCAAGATCTTCGATACCTGCGACATACTGTACCAGGGCTGTCCGGGGAGCTGCAATGGAAGAGAACTTCTGATAGAGCCTACCCACGACCGAGGTGGATGTGACGTCGGAAGTATTAACGGATTGCTGAAGCTGCGCAAAGGAAAAGAGTTTATCAGCATAACCGTTGATTTTCTGAAGAAGCAGAATGCCATGATGCAGATTCTCTCTGGCATCGCCGGTGAGTTCCTTGCAGAAAGAGGTAAACTCTGCAAGCGTTGTGTCGAGTGCTGCCTCATCTGCCGCGAATTTGGGATCATCATATCCCAGATATAGTTTATCCAGTGACCATTCCTTGTTCATAAAAATATCTCCTAACTGATTTAAGAAACAGGTATTCCTGGCACATTATATCATGATAAAGACCTTGCTTCCAGAAACGGTTGGTTTGAGGAATATCAGTACTTCACATGAGCAGTCGTGTATAATATAAACATGAACTTATGATATGCAGGATGTGGGAGGAGTGAAACGATGCTTCGTTTTTGGGGAGACGGTTCTCAGACCGCAAAAGATCTGGTTGGGGCGATTCAGGTGCGCAGCACCGATAACTTTAACTGGACGTTTATTTTTATTCTGGCTGTCGTTTTTTATGTGTACTGGACAGAAGTCCGGAACGGGAATCGCAAGGCAATCGTCGCCGGTTTTTCGCTGTACGGTGTACACTGGCTTTATGAAATCGGAAATGCGGTTATCGGACATGTCACCGGTTATCCCCTGTGGAGTGTGTCCAATGCTTCCACAACATTTATCCTGTTGATCGGCGTATCGTGGGAACTCTCCATGATGTTCTCTCTGGCAGGGATCATCTCCTATAAGATGCTTCCTGATCAGCCGACCAGAAAGGACCGGGCAGTGGGCATGATCAGCATGGCTTTGCTTTTTGCGTTGTTCGAATCGTTCCTTGCGGGAACAAGCAACCATTCATTTATTTGGGTCTACAGATGGTGGGGCGTATTGCCGGTCTTTGTAACGACCTATGTACCCTTCTTCCTTGCAAGCAATTTCGTGCCGGCAATGACAGAAAAGAACCAGAACAGGTTCCTTGCATGTATATGGGGGCTGGTTGCGCTTTTGTTGGTTACGCTTATCCCCGCAGGAGTGATCTGAACCTTGCCCCTTCTGCCTGACGGGGTTAGAATAAAAAATGGGGGTGGAAATATGCTTTTTGCGAATGCTGCTGCCCATTTTTGTGTGGATGGCCTATGCGCGACGGTACTGTTCGGAAAACTTCCGGCTGAGAAAGAATTTCTGATCCTGCTGTATAATACCCTCGCGTTTTCGACACAGTGTATTGTCGGATTGCTGGCAGACCGGTTGAAAAGACAGGCAGAAGCAGAATTGTGTTCCGCACTTTTGCTGCTGTCGGGATGGATTTTGCCGTTACCGCCGATTCTAAGAGTTGTTCTCATTGGTTTCGGGAACAGTTTATTCCATGTCACAGGAGGAATTGAAACGCTTCAGCGCTGCCACGGAAAGTCGTGGAGCCTTGGGGTATTTGTCGCACCCGGTGCACTCGGCCTTTCGCTTGGTGTCGCATTTCCGCAGTTTGGCGGTTTTTTCGCTGCCGGAGTGTTTCTTTTTGTTTGCTGTGCCTGTTTGATGGAGAACAGGTCACTTCCCGACACCGTTGAACATACGGAGAATGACAGTCTGACGGAACCGATTCTACTCACGGTTGCCGTTGCGGTGCGTGCGGTAGGCGGTTCTGCGGTGTCTTTCCCCTGGAAGGCCGGCCTGATGTGGACGATGATCCTCACAGTTTTTGTTGTGCTTGGCAAAATCGCAGGTGGATTTCTCTGTGATTGTCTGGGACCTTCAGGAATTGCCTTATGGACGGTTCCGGCTGCTGCAGTCCTTGTGGCATTTTTATCCGCGTATGCTGTGCCGTCAGTCATCGGTCAGTTTCTGGTCAATTTGTCAATGCCCGTTACGCTTTGGCTTTTGTTCTGTATGTTGCCGGATGCGCCTGGTTTTGCTTTTGGACTTGCGGCGTCTGCACTGTGGCCGGGGACTATTGCTGGCCAGATGATGCTCCTGACCGGACCTGCGCTCTGGATTTGCGTACTGATCAGTTTTTGTTTCAGCCTTGCTGCGATTTTGCTCGCTGACAGGAAACTGCATCCAACATCTGTTCGAAAGGAGAACTGAGATGAAAAAGATAATGCGTTCTTTACTGTTCACCCTTATGGTGCTTATGGCTGCACCTCCCGTTTTTGCATTGGACATTGCACCTGGCCCGATCCGGAGAGTCGGCATTTCCGGTATTGTGCTGGTGATCGGTGCAGTCCTGATTGCCGCAGCGCTGCTGGCCTTCCTGCTACGGAAGAAGAAATAAATAATGGTTTTTTTGCTTGCCTGTGTACTGACAGTGTTTCTGGAGGGCGTCTTCTTTTTTGTGCTTGGTTACCGGAACATTTGGGAACAAAGTGTGATTGCCTGCGCGAACGTGATTACGAATCTTCTGCTTAATCTGGTCATGAGTGTTTCTGTGTTTCCCAGAGAGCCGTTCATCTACGTGATGGAGGCATTGGCAGTCATTACAGAGTATCTGATTTACCGCAGGGCGTTCGGCCCTTCACGGAGGCTTTTTGCGCTGACACTGGCAGCGAACATCATTAGTTACGGGATCGGACAGATCCTGTTTTGATGCTGGAAGAATTGAAATGAGGTGTTGATCATGCTTCTCAAAGAGATCAAAAGCAGACGAAGTGTTCGGAAATATCAGAACCGTCCAGTCACAGAAGAACAGATACGAGAAATCCTGGAAGCCGGATTCTGGGCACCAACTGCGAGAAATAAACAGGAATGGCGTTTCGTCGTTGTCCTGAATAGAGAGAAACTGAACGAACTGGCTGAAAAAAACAGTTACGCTCAAATGACCAGGGATTGCGCGTTTTCGGTGATTGTCGGTTTTGAAGAGGGTATCAATGACCGGTATGGAGAGGTGGATTGTGGCGCAGCTATTGAGAATATGCTCCTGCAAGCTGAGAGTATGGGAATCGGATCTGTGTGGTGTGCTGTGATGCCTGATTCCGAGAGAGAAGCAATATACCGATCTGTTCTTAATCTTCCGGCAGATTTCCGGACAGTCGCATCCGTACAGTTCGGTTTTCCCGGTGAGACAAGAATCGCAGAGAGCAGATTCGATGAAAAGAAAGTGAGTTACATCCGCTGATCGTTTCAAAAAAAGAAAAAGGCAGCTGTGCCATACGCGCGCTGCCTTTTTAGGTTTATTTAAGGTTCGGGAAGTACAATACAATCACAACAGGGGAGAACAAAATCACCCTGTATGGAAAGGAGAAACGAATATGAGGAAAAAATTGACTGCTTTTCTTGCTGCGCTCCTAATGATGGTTGTGCTGGTTTCCTGTTCCTCAATGACCGCTCAAAACGCGGATGAAGGATCTCATGCCACCGTACAGTCTCAGGATGGCAGTACCGGAGAAACAGAGAAAAAGGATACAGATCAGAGTGAAACAACTAAAAAAGAAGGCGGAGAGACGGAAGAGTATTATCTTACGGGAACGGTCAGCGAGACACTGACCATCGATACCGATCATGCGGTGAGCATAACACTGGAAAATGCAAACGCCGAGATGTCCGGATCCGTCATCAAAATCAAAAATGCAGATTCTGTCACACTGATCCTGAAAGGGAAAAATACCCTGATCTCCACGGGAGAAGAAGAAAAGACTATAAAAAGCGATGTGGATCTGACGATCACCGGCGACGGAAGCCTTTATGTTGAGTCCGCGGACACATGCATCAAGAGTGACACGAACATTGTGGTGGAAAGCGGGGTGCTGGAGCTGCATGCCGGTGTGGAGGGTGATGCCCTGCGTTCCGACGAGACCCTGACGATCAACGGCGGCACGATCACTGCGGACGCCGGGGAAGGTCTGGAATCCACACAGATCACCATCAATGACGGAACGATCTCAATCACTGCAACGGATGACGGCGTCAACGCCAGTCAGAAGTCCGAAACACTCACACCTTCGTTCACGATGAACGGCGGCGAGCTGACGATTAATATGGGACAGGGCGATACAGACGCCATCGATTCCAACGGAACCCTGACGGTGAACGGCGGCAAGATCGATATCACCGCACAGTTTGCATTCGACGCAGATGGAGAAATCACCTATACGGGCGGTGAAATTACTGTCAACGGACAGAAAGTCAACAGCATCACAGGCAGTATGATGGGCGGCCAGGGACCGATGGGTCAGCAGGGCGGTCCATGGGCAGGCGGTCAGAATCCGGGACAGGACGGACAACGTCCGGAACACAGCGGCCAGTTCCCCGGCAAACCTCCGGAACAGGGCGGTCAGTTCCCCGGTGAACCCCCGGAACAGGGTGGTCAGTTCCCCGGTGAGCCTCCAGAACAGGACGGACAAAATCTCTGATTCGTACATGAGTACAAAAATCCCCGCATTCCAGTGAAAAAAGGAATGCGGGGATTATCAATTGTTTAGGAAAGGCCGTATTGGCTCAGAAGGAAATCGATATCATTGCAGACGCAGAAACCATCCGAGCGCGCCTGTACCAGATAGTGCTGTGTGATCTTGGGCAGGGAAGAATCGGTTTCCGAGATGAGCTGCGGTTCAACTGTAAACTGCAGACCGGGCTCAAAAGACCATTCTGCTCCGGCATTAAGGAATCTTCGTTTTCCGCTTAGAGCTGTGCGCTCTTCTTCAGTAAGATCTGGTGCATCATGCCGTACAGGAATCGATTCAAACGTGTGGCCGAGATTGCTCGGCAGGTTATCTGTTCTGCTGATCACCGTACTGAGAAGATGATGAGATTTAAACACTTCTCCAGAAAGCCGGAAGAGATCCGCGGCTGTACAAACGGATTCCATTCTGGAAAACAGGCAAAGGACCGCCTCATGACAGTTCCGTATATGATCGGCTGTTTTATGATCTGATCCCCAGTTCAGGGTCACGGAGAGGTCCCCCATGCGTCCGGTCTGCCGGTCGACAGCAGATGAATAAGCGTAAAGCGAGCCGTTATCCCAGTCGATCACGGTATCACCGGACCAGTTCTGCCGGTTCCGGAGGGAATCAAAATTGAGGCGTTCTCCGAACAGAACAGCCGTGCCTCTGGGCGGCGGCGCATACCAGCCGTTTTCAAAGACAGTACCGCTCTCGGTGGAAAGATCTAGCCACTTGTCACGGAAAGACAGTTCCGTGACGTGCTTCTTACCGCTGAGATCACGCAGTGTACGGATTAGCGCCAGAAAGGATGCCTGCCTCCCCGGATTGAATATAAGTTCGGGATCATCAAGTGTATAACGGATCATTTAGCAGATACCTCCGGGGAAAGGACAAAAACGGTCTCACCTGTATCCGCAGCAGTCGTTGTGTTGAGGACATGAGCTCCGGATTCAGCGAACAATACAGACCACTGTTCTGAAGTGCGGAAGAATTCGCATCCGCGCAGGATATCCGTATGTTCCGGATCGGAAGGAACCATGAGAACCAGGTGAGCACAGTGTTTCAGAAGAAGGGATACCGTATGAACAAGCTCGGCTTCTGCCATAAATTGAAACCGTTCGGAAGAATAAACCGTGTTCCAACCGGAAAGATCGTCCGGAAGATCCTTCTGAAGTACTAGGAGTTCCGACCCGTTTGCCGCTGAGATTCTTCTGACCAAATCTGCAGCGTCCCGGTCTGTCTGGAAGGAACAAACCCGGTATCCTTCCAGTTGGAGAAGTACTGCCGCGGCACCGGTCCCGTCGCCGAGTTCCAGTATGTTCCCGCCACTCGGTGTGACATTCCGGATCTCAGCGAGCAGAGAGTCGTATCTCTTTTTCTGTGTCTCGAGGAAAATGGTAAGATCCGTATAGTCGTTGAACAATGAGCTGTACTGAACAGGAACAGGCATACGAACACTGGATTCATAGCAGTTGTCCGGAATGAACAGATCCTTCTCACCGTGGGGAAGCCGGGCAAAGAGTAAAAGACCGTGAAGATGATCAATCTCGTGCTGAATCACACAGGAACGGTCTCCCGAAAAGACTTTCTGTACGGTCTCGCCTGATTCGTTCTGGTATTCCACAAGGATCTCGTCGTTGTAGCGGACCATTGCCCTGTAGTCGAACAGACTGAAACAGCCGATCCGGAACAATCTGTCTCTGCCGCGCTCCTCCACAACCACCGGATTGATCAGGACGATCTTCTCTTCAGTCGTCTGTACGACAGAAATCGCCAGATCGACACCGATCTGGGTCGCGGAAAGACCGCTGATTCCGCGTCTGTTTCCGTTGCGGGCGATAAAGTCGTCCAGTGTATCCGAAAGGTCACGAATGCATTCCGTGACTTCCCGAGAGGAAAAATCCGTAACAGCCCTGGTCTCTTCCAGCAGGACACGGGGATTTTCGGACGAGCCAACCTGGTAAGTGATAATTGGACGGATCAATGACGGACACCTCCTCTAAGACGGTCAGTCTCATTATAATGCAAGACAGAACGGAGAAAAAGATGCGGAAAGAGCAGGAAATCCTCTCTCCTTGAAAAGAGGTAAACGCACGGATAAAATGAAACTGTACGGTCTGGTCTCAGACTATTGCCAGTATTGGAGGGATATGCGATGAAAGTTTTAGTAGTGGGAAGCGGCGGAAGGGAACACGCCATTATCAAAAAGATTCGTGAAAATCCGGCGGTGACAGAATTGTATGCGCTGCCCGGGAACGGCGGTATCGCACAGGATGCAGTCTGTGTTGATATCGGCGCAAAGGATATCGACAACATCGTCCGCTTTGCCTACGAAAACAAAATCGATTATGCGATCGTCGCTCCGGACGACCCTCTTGTTCTTGGCTGCGTGGACGCTCTCGAAGCGCATGGGATCCGGTGCTTCGGCCCCAGAGCGAATGCCGCGATCATCGAGGGAAGCAAGGTGTTCTCCAAGAATCTCATGAAGAAGTACGGTATCCCCACTGCTGCCTATGAGACCTTCGACGACGCGGACAAAGCGATCGAGTATCTGAAAACAGCACCGATCCCCACTGTGGTAAAGGCCGACGGACTCGCGCTGGGCAAAGGCGTTATTATCGCCATGACGCGGGAAGAGGCATACGACGCCGTTAAAGAAATCATGCTCGACAAAGCATTCGGAAAAAGCGGCAATCAGATCGTGATCGAGGAGTTTATGGAAGGACCGGAAGTGACAGTCCTTTCCTTTACCGACGGCAATGTCGTCGTTCCCATGGTCTCCTCTATGGACCATAAACGGGCAGGGGACAATGATACCGGACTGAATACCGGCGGAATGGGCACGGTTGCGCCGAATCCGTATTACACGAAAGAAATCGCGGATGAGTGCATGGAGAAAATCTTCCTTCCCACGATCTCCGCGCTGAAGAAAGAGGGGAGAACTTTCAAGGGCTGTCTGTATTTCGGCCTCATGATCACAAAAGACGGTCCAAAGGTCGTAGAATACAACTGCAGATTCGGTGACCCGGAGACGCAGGTTGTGCTTCCGCTATTGGAAAGTGATCTTCTGACTGTCATGCAGGCGGTAACCGATGAGAAACTTGCGGAGACAGAAGTGCGTTTCAAAGATGCCAACGCCTGCTGCGTCATCATGGCCTCTGAAGGATACCCCGTCTCCTACGAGAAAGGATTTGAACTGACAATAGAGGAAGAGGTTCAGGATCGTGTCTTCGTTGCCGGAGCAAAACTGGACGGAGATGTGCTGAAGACCAGTGGCGGACGTGTCGTTGGTTGTTCCGGTATCGGAAAGACTCTTCCGGAGGCGATTGATGCGGCATACGCGGTAGTGGATAAGGTCCATTTCGGAAACGCTTTTTACCGTCATGACATTGGTCAGCGGGCGCTGAAGGCTTATCGTGAATGAATAAAGCGGAATAACAGACAGGATCCCTTTGGGGATCCTGTTTTCTGTCTGTGGGTTTTGGAAGAATACCGAATCGGATGATATACTTGAGATACAGTATAGTTTTGCAGAACGGAAGGGAATCGTTAAGATGAGAAAAGTAATACTGGATTGTGACCCCGGTCATGATGACGCGTTCGCTATAATGCTTGCCGCTCAGCATTTTGATCTCCTCGGTGTCACGACAGTTGGCGGGAACGGGACACTGGAGAATGTGACCCGGAATGCGCTGGTCGTGCTCGAACAGATCGGAAAGACTGATATTCCGGTTTTTCCGGGACATGCGGGACCATCGACTCATGAACTGGTCACTGCACCGAATGTGCATGGGAATAGCGGTCTGGACGGTCCGGTCGTTTCTCCTCCCCGGAGAAAACCGGAGAAAAAACATGCTGTGGATTTCATCGTTGATACCGTTATGAACAATGACGATGTGACCCTGATCGCAACGGGACCGCTCACCAATATTGCTGCCGCGTTGAACCGCGAGCCCGAGATTTCGAAGAAGGCATCCGGATTGTATATCATGGGCGGAGGTGCTTATGCAGGAAACTGGACTGCGGCTGCGGAATTCAATATCTGGGTGGACGCCGAAGCGGCCTACAAGGTCTTCCACAGCGGGATCGATCTCCATATGGTGGGTGTTAATCTGACCAGACAATGTCCTGTTGACAGTGCGTTTATTGACCGCCTGCGCGGGATTGGAAATCATACCGGCGAATTCTGTGCCCAGTTGTGTGACTTCTTCTCCAAGGGAGGAGACGCTCATCTTCACGACGCCTGCGCGGTCGCATGGTTGATCGATCCCTCACTGATCGAGTCCGCGTATCTGCATGTGGATATTGAGCTGAATGGTCTCCTTACCAGAGGCATGACTGTGACTGATCTGCGCTTCCTGCAGACTACAAAGCCGGACGCGGATATTGACCTGACATCAACAGCAAGATGGGATGATCCCGAAGAGGGAAGCCCTTTCAGAGGAAAAGCACCTAACACGCATGTAGCATTCAGGTTGGACTACGAAGGATTCTGCAAACTGCTCACGAAAACGATCGCGAATTATCCGTGATTGTTTCGCTGAGACGCTTTTGGAAAAAGAAAAATGCTGCCGGTTTCCCGACAGCATTTTTTGATGATCATGTGATAGTGCTTAGAGCTGAGGACCAGCGGGTACCAGGGCTTTTCCTGCTTCATTGGTCTCGTATTTGGCAAAGTTCTTGATGAAGCGGTTCGCCAGATCGGTCGCCTTCTCATCCCAGACCTTGGGATCTGCGTAGGTGTCGCGGGGATCAAGGATTCCGGTGTCGACGCCGGGCAGTTCTGTGGGGATCTCAAGGTTGAAGATCGGGAGCATCTTGGTGGGGGCGTTGTTGACCTCACCATTCAGGATTGCGTCAATGATTCCGCGGGTATCCTTGATGGAGATGCGCTTTCCAGTTCCGTTCCAGCCGGTGTTGACCAGATATGCCTTCGCACCGCTCTTTTCCATGCGTTTGACCAGTTCCTCTGCATACTTTGTGGGATGCAGTTCGAGGAATGCCTGGCCAAAGCAGGCGGAGAAGGTGGGGGTGGGCTCGGTGATTCCGCGCTCAGTTCCTGCGAGTTTCGCGGTAAAGCCGGAGAGGAAGTAGTACTTCGTCTGCTCCGGAGTCAGAATGGAAACAGGAGGAAGAACACCGAATGCGTCAGCGGAAAGGAAGATGACGTTTTTCGCTTCCGGAGCGGAAGAGACAGGACGGACGATCTTCTCGATGTGATCGAT
>CAMKDB010000043.1 GCA_946411155.1 uncultured Faecalibacterium sp. | reverse complement strand
AGGAAGGTGTCCGGATAGCCCGGATAGACGTGCCACGGGATGTTCGCCGAGCTCCACATCTGGACCGGGGCGTTCCTGCCGACCAGGTTGTCCCTGGTCCCCGCGTGCGTGTATTGGGGGTCCATCGTGATGACGGGATAGGACAGGACCAGCGCTCCGGGCTTCGGAAGCCCGTACTGCTTATAGCCGATATTGTCCGTTCCGAAGGAAGCCGCGAGATGTCCGCCCGCGGACGAGCCCCAGACGGAATAGTTCTCCGGATCCACATGCCAGGCTTCCGCGTTGTCCAGGACCTCCCTGACGCCTCTGGCGAGATCGTCCATAGGGTTCGGGAACACGGCCTTTTTCCGCACCCGGTAATACACGATGAACGCGCTGATTCCCATCGCGTTCAGTTTCCGCGCGACGGGCACGCCCTCGATGAAACTGCATACCATGCTGTACCCGCCGCCGGGCACCAGGATGGCGCAGGGATGGTTTTTTCCGTCCCGGATGACGTGATCCGTGACCAGTTTATAGCCGTTCTTCGTAAAGAAAACATCCTTTATGGACTGTTTCACGTCCAGATCCGGAGGTCTGTTCTGCATCGTTCTCTCCTCCCGCAAAAGTATTATTCTTTATCCGAGGGTGAAGCTCCTGAGGTCCACCTTTCCTCTTCCCGTGTATCGGATGAGGATCGGCATCTTTTCCGGGGATACCGGTCTGCCTGCCGCTTCCGCGGACTTCAGCAGCGCCGCGGCGTCCAGTTCCGCCGTGACGGCGGTCCAGTCTCCGCTGCCGCCGAACCGCAGCACCGCGGCGGGTTCCCCGCCTTCCGCGGCAAGGATCCGGAACTCGCCCTTTCCTCTGCCGCGCACCTCCAGGGAGATGCTCCGCGTACCGCTGACATCGAAATACCGGTATTCCATGACGCACCTGTTTTTGATATTGCCCACATAGCACACCGGGGCACCGATCTCCGTCTCCCCGTTGATCTCATGTCCGGCTTCCGCGGGATCCTGCGGTTCATAATCCGGGCCGTCCTGCGTCACCTTGGGGCTGCCCAGCATCGTGCTGAACGGGAACCGCCCGCGGATCGCGCAGCAGATCCCCGCGGGATAGGTGCCCTTCCCGCTGAGGGGACCGCCGTTGAGTCCGCAGCTGGTGACCCCGACGGTATCGATGGTGCCGTCCGGGTTGATGGTCACCGGTTCCGCCACGCCCTGTCTGCTGAACATCGTGCCGTTGGTCATCCGGTGGTCGAAGATGTACCACTGCCCCTTCACGCAGACCAGGCCGCCGTGGTTGTTGCCCAGCGGATACACCGCGTCCTTCATCTGCCGGCCGTTGAGTCCCACCTCGCTGGT
This sequence comes from uncultured Faecalibacterium sp., assembly GCA_946411155.1. Lineage (GTDB taxonomy): Bacteria > Bacillota > Clostridia > Oscillospirales > Ruminococcaceae > RUG11783. The sequence continues at coordinate 12,813 of CAMKDB010000043.1, read as the reverse complement.
GGAGTGGATGGATCCCTTATGGACGAAGGGTCCGTCCGGCAGACTGCTGATCGCGTAGTTCAGTCCGGTCTGGTCGCTGGTGGGATAGACGAGATAATAGTATTCCCCGATATGGCGGATGGACGGTCCCTCGAAGAAGGAGGGCTTCTTCATGTCCCAGTCCGCCGGCAGGACCACCGTCGGTCCGCCGATGACGGTGAGCATGTCTTTGTCCAGTTCCATCACGAAGCAGCCTTTGATCTCATGGCCGAACCGTCCGTTGGACGGCTGCCCGCTGCCGGTGTAGAGCCAGATCCTGCCGTCGTCCACGAGGACGCCGGGATCGAAGGTGAACCAGTCGGAGGGATCGCTGCCGTAGACGCGTCCGTCCGGAAGGCGCACGTCCCCGTAATACGCGTATTTGCCCGCGGGCCTGTCGCACACCGCAACGGAAAGGATGCTGGTGTTCGCGACGAAATAATACAGATAGAACCTGCCGTCGGGTCCGCGGACCACGTCCGGCGCGTAATAGACTTCGTTCTTCGTGTTCCACGGTGTCTGATCCTTCCGGAAGATCACGCCCTCATAGCGCCAGTCCGAAAGATCGTCTTCCGGGCAGGACCACGCCACATAGTCGTTGAGGCAGAAGCTTTTGCCTCCCGCCCTGTCATGGCTGCCGAAGATATAGAGCCTGCCGTCGAAAACGCGGGGCTCGCCGTCCGGGATATACTCCCACAGCGGCAGATACGGATTGAAGACCTGTTTTTTCATAACTTTCTCCGGGAAAGGCAGCGGAACCGCTTTTATTCTGCCTATACTATACCATTTCCCGCGTTCCGGGAATTATCAGAAATTCGTGGGATCCGTCATTTTTTTCGTCCTGTTCCCCCGCGCCGCCGGGCAGAGAAAAACGGCAGGCGCTTTCACGCCCGCCGTTTCCGGTATCGTTATTCGTAGGTGAAGAACCGGATATGCCACACGGACGGGGCGTTCATCATCATCTGCGCCGTCTCGTCGCCGTTGAACCTTCTGCCGGGGACCCACTTCCCGTTCTCAAACGTGCCTTCCTCCACGCTGAGGAGGTCCAGGTTGGGGCGGTCCGCTCTTCCGGAGCGGAGATCCAGCCTGCAGGCGTTGCCCACGACCCAGCACTCTTCCTCGCTGACCTTCAGGCACAGGCACGCGCCGTCGTTCCTGGGGTTCATCATGTTCTTGAACGTGACCGTCACGGTGAAGCTGCCGAAATCCATGGAGGGCGGCGTCGCCAGGAACGGGATCCCGGACGGGTGCTCCGTCATGGGATCGGTCTCCCCGGAGAGGGCCTGCAGCCGGTCGGTCCCGTAGGCTTCCGCCAGCATCGGCATCATCTCCCGCAGGATCTTCCCCAGTGCGCCGTATTCGCCCGCGTCCTGGGGCGTCTTCAGCGCTGGATCCGTCACGTCCATGCCGAACAGGAATCCCTGCACCGCGGTGAAGGGCTTGCCGATATCGTCGAACCCGAAGGGCGAGTAGCACATGGCGTGGTAATGTCCCACCGTGTAGAGCAGCCTCGGCGCGGCGTAGCTGTGGGTGGCGCATTCCGGGATATAGAGGGCACCGTCTCTTCTGACATACTCGTCGCACACTTCTTTGAACTGCGGCACGTAGATGTCCGGGCAGAGCACGTCGATGCACGGCGCGCAGAAGTTCCAGACCTCATGCACCTTGGACACCGGTCCACCGGTAGGATAGTCCCCCGGAGCGCCGTCCTTGTCCAGCCAGCAGTTGGCGGTCATGGGCAGCGGATAGACCGCCTTTCCCGCTTCCGCCACCGTATTCACGAACCGCGCGGTGTGATACGCGGAGAACAGTTCGTCCGCGGCCTCGCCGAAGACTTCCGTCCAGGTCCCGCACTCTTTTCCGGAGAGCACCGCGGTCCGGATCCCGTCCGTCATGGTGTCCGTGTGGGACCGCATGTACGCGGCGAAATCCGCTGGCACCTGGGAAGCGAACAGCGCGTCCGCCTCATCCGAGACCTCGCGGGCAGCGCCAAGCAGTCCCGTTTCATTCTCTACCTGAACAGCGATCACCGTATTTTCTTCTCCGTCATATTCCTTCAGGAAGCCCATGAATCTGGCGAAAGCTTTTGCGTCCGCCTTCATCGTCTCCTCTCCGAGATAGGACAGTGTAGTATAGGGCATCTTCACGGGGATCGTCGGGGAGACCTGTCTTCCGGCCTTGTTCTTTCCCTTCTCGATCTGTGCGCGGGGGAACCGCTTCAGATCCTGCTTCACCCACGCCGGCGCGTACATGCATTCGGCGTTCTTCCAGCTTCCGAACCAGAGGAAGCCGATCTTCATCTCCCGTTCCCGCGCCTGACCGATCAGGGCTTCCGGAACGGAAAAATCGAAGGAGCCCTCTTCGGGTTCCACGAGTTCCCACGTCACGGGCAGGAGCAGGGCGTTCATCCCGAGTTCCTCCGCGATATCCCAGATCTTCTCCATATACTTCGGGGAAGAGGAATCCGAGTTGTGGACTTCGCCCGCCAGCATGATGAACGGCTTGCCGTCCACCATGAGGACCGGATGTCCGTTCTGTTTTCCGATCGCAGGAATGTTGTGTTCCGCCATATGATTGACCTCCCGTTAGTTGTTGTCTTCCTTTTCTTCCGTTCCGGACAGTTCCGCCATCATCGGCGCACTCAGCCCGATGCTCTTCAGCGGCGAACCGTCCGCCCAGTTCCGGTGCGTCTCCAGCACGATCACTTCCGTGCCGTTGCGCACCGCCTGCCCCGCGAGTTTTCTCAGGGGCATGTTCCCGAATCCCAGTTCCAGGGAATCGGAAGTCAGCATGGGGGTCATCGGCGCCTTTTTCAGACGCGTGCCCCGGTCGCTGACATGCCACATGCCCATACGCTCCCCGGCCTTCTCCATCCATTCCAGCGGATCCGCGCCGGCTTCCGCCAGCCAGTAGGTGTCCAGCTCGAATGAGACCAGTTCCGGGTCCGTTTCGGAGAACAGCACGTCCATCGCGCACTCATCTTCGGACACCCGCTGCAGTTCCGCGTTATGGTTGTGGTAATACAGCCGCAGGCCGCGGTCCTTCAGCTGTTTTCCGGCTTTATTGAGCCGCTGTGCGAGTTCCCGGACCGTCTTCCGGTCCCGGTAGTCGAAGCGGTACATCCCCGTGATGACGAGCCTGCCGGTGCCGAATGCTTCCACGTCCGCGATCACCGCTTCGGGCTCCTTCTCCAGGCTCGCCAGATCCGTATGCAGGGCGGTCACTTCCAGACCGCTGTTTCGGACCAGCGTCTGCCAGTCCAGATTCCCGCTCTTTCCGGCGGGCATGCCAGCCGCTTTCGTCAGGACGCGAACCACGAACGGCGAGGGGTGGATCATGAACCGGTTCAACTCGATCCCGCCGTATCCGGCGTTCTTCACAGCATCCAGCGCGGCTGCCGCCTGCTCCATGCCGGTGCAGACTTTGCCCAGCATGATCTGCTGTACCGCGGTCTTCATCTGAGGCATTTCTCCTCCGCGATCCGGTACAGTTCCTTTTCCATGATGGGCGTCCACCAGTCGCGGTATCCCGCTCTTGTGGGATGGACCGGGTCGCTCATGTAGAAGGCGTACTGTTCATCCGTCACGCCTTCGCGTACGGCGCTGTCCCAGAGGTCGATGATCTCGAATCCCCACTTGTCTTTCAGTTCAAAGAGCAGCTGCACCATCTGCGCGTAGCGGTCGCTGTCAAATCTCGTTCCCGTATAGAAGATCAGCGGACAGCGCCAGTATTCCGCAACATAAGACGCGATGTACTCAATGGCGCCGCACACGGTGTCCGTGTCGAAATCGTTTCTGTTAAAGGAAGCGGAGATCCCGCCCAGCGGTACCTTCCTTGCCGCGTCGTTGGTGGACAGCTGGCAGACGAAAAGATCGAAGATCATCTTCGGATTCAGTTCATTGCGCATCCGGTCCACATAACTTCGGGGATACTTCGTGGCCAGCGTCGTGCCGGACACGGCTTCCTTCACATAGGTGAATCCGTTGCGCTTTGCCAGATATTCCACAAAACTTTCCCCGAGGGAGTGCGCGCCGTAGGTCACGCTGGAGCCGAGGAACGCGATGCGTTTTCCTTCCAGCGGACTGTTTTCCAGTTTTTCTGTCCGGTCCGCAGCGTATTCCTCCGCGTTGCCTGGCTTGCGTATCATTCTTGCTTTCTGAAGTCCCTTCAGCGGTCCGATCCCGCCCAGCGCCCCAAGCAGCCCGAGCTGAACGAGCGTGAGCGACGCGCCGGCGACGCCGGCGGCTGTCAGGATCTTCTTCTGTCTGTCCGTCATTTTCTTTTATCCTTCTTTCGGAATGGTCTGCAGGATCCGGTTCAGCTGCCGGATGCTCTCCTCATCGGCGCCGCCCTGTTTCAGCAGGGACGCCAGCGTCATCCTGCCCAGCATCCGCTGCAGCGCCGGGTTGTCCTTGACGGCGTCCGCAACGTCGCCTCTGGAGGAGGCGGCCTTTTCCATCATCGCGTTGACGACGGCGCCTGCTTTCGGATCCGCTCTCAGGGCGCCAAGGGTGTCCTGGATCGAATAGTAAGCGGGATCGATCTCGCTGTCGAACCAGTTGGCGATATCCGCTTTCTTCTGGAACTGATAGGAAGCGTCCGGTTCCGCGACGCGGACGATCTCCATCGTGTCCTCCGCATCCCCGGATTTTGCGGTGACGGTATGGGTGCCGCAGATCGGGACGCGGAAACGAAAGATCCGCTCCCCGCGCTGCGTCTCAAATTCCTTTCCGTCCACGAACAGCGTCACTTCACCGAGGTTGGAATAGACCTTGATCTCCGTCTCGTCCTCGCAGCGGTTCCTGTACCGGCTGCCGCACAGATGGACGAAGGGATCCTTTCTGTTCCAGGCCGCTTTGTACAGATAAAATGCGTCCTTGCGGATCCTGCGGTCAAAGGTGACGAGGCCCTTCTGGTTCTCGCCGTGTTTGCCGCCCTCGTCCCTGCCATCCGCGGCAAAGTCGAACATGTTCCAGACGTGCGTCGCCCACAGATACGGGCGTTCGTCGATCATCTTCAGCATATGCTCATGATACAGCGCCTGATATTCTTCCGTGTAGTCCCCTTTGTCCGGCTCGGAACTGTGGAACGCCGGATTGGCGTCCGCTCCGTATTCGGAGAAACCGACGACGCGGTCCGGATATTTTTCATGGAATTCATCGAAGAACTCGTCGGTCTGATCCATCTCCCCGACGTACCAGCCGAAATAGAGGTTGTAGCTGTTGACGTCCGGAATATCCAGGATGGGGCTGTCCGTCTCCAGCATGAAGACATCCGCCATGGTCGTCTTCCGGGTGGGATCCAGCCGGTGGCACAGATCGTTCAGTGCCCGGTGGTTCTCCAGCAGTTCCTCGTTCACCGCGCTTGCCGCGGTGATCTCATTGGAGAGTCCCCACACGGCGATGGATGGATGGTTGTAATTCTGGACGATCAGCTCCCGCATCTGGTCCAGCGTATTCTGACGCCCGCCGGACATGTGCATCGTGATATACGGGATCTCCGCCCATACGACCACGCCGTTCTCGTCGCACAGATCGTAGAATTCCTGCGCATGCTGATAGTGAGCGAGACGGATCGTGTTGGCGCCCATCTCCCGGATGATCGCCATATCGGACGCGTGATCCTCATAAGAGAGCGCGTTGCCTTTCCCCTTCCGGTCCTGATGGCGGCTCACGCCGCGCAGCGGATAGGACCTGCCGTTTAGGAAAAATCCCTTCTGCGGATCGAAGCCGAACTCGCGGCAGCCGAAACGCGCGCGGACTTCATCCCCGCTGTCCAGCGATGCGGTGACCGTATACAGATACGGATCGTCGGTCCCGTCCCAGAGATGAACGGGGTCCAGACGGAACACCGCTTCCGCGTGTCCGTCCGAGGACGCAGCGGTCTGTGTCATGCCATTGAGCGAGAAGGTAACGGTTCCCCCGTTCTGCCAGGTCTCCACCCGGACGGTAGCGGCCTTCCGGTCCGCGTCCAGTTCAGGCGTGACCTTGATGCCGGGCGTGCCGTCCTTTTCCAGTTCGAAGTGGACTTCCGGTACACAGATCAGAGAGACCGGCCTGTACAGGCCGCCGTAGAACGTAAAGTCCGCGCGCTGGGGATAGACTTCCGCCGATTCCCTGTTGTCCACCCGGATCTCCAGCACGTTTTCATCCTTCAGGTGATCCGTAAGATCGGTGCGGAACGCGGAATAACCGCATGTGTGCCGTTTCAGGCACTCCCCGTTCAGCAGGACTTCCGCCGTGTGGAAGGCTCCCTGGACCTCCAGGAAGATCCTGCCCTGCGGCAGATCGTTTTTCAGGATTGTCCGCGTATAACGGCAGACGCCGCGGTAGTAATCGTTGCCGCCGTCCTGACCGTCCTCGCTGTTCCAAGTGTGGGGAACGGAAACGGAGACCGTTTCCTCTTCGGGTCTCCGGCTGAAAAGCCAGCCGTCTCTGAGATCGATGTATTTACGCATAAGTAACCTCACGTGTTTTCTTCTCTGTTATAATTATATCGTTATTCCGTATGATTTCATGCTTTGACCGGGGAGGCATCCGTGATGGAACTCAACGAACAGCTCCTTTTTCTTCATCAGCTGATGAACTGCGGCGACAGCATCGGCATGAGCCGTTATGACGGGGACGGGAACCTGCTGGCGGAAAGCGAGATCTCTCCGCTGCTGCACCGCCTTTTCGCCGAATCCGGCTGTCTGGAGAACGGGCTGCGCAACGGGAACTCCGGCGCGTCGCCTTCCCTTCTCGGGACCTCGTTCGGTCTGGTCTGGGGTGCGGATTACCGGAAAGGAGACAACGGCGGCACCGTGATGTACGTCATCGGCCCGGTCTTTCATTCCGACATCGCCCGCTCCGCCGTGGACCGCGCGGTGCGCGGCATGCCCATAGCCTCCGCGGTCCGGGACCGGCAGGCGCTTCTGGACGAACTGATGGAACTGCCCGTCGTGCAGATCAATTACTTTTCCCGCTGCCTGCTCATGCTGCACTTCGTTCTTACCGGGGAGAAACTGGATCCGGGCAGCCTCAACCGCGTGGGCTGGGAACCTGTCCCCGTTTCGGCGGAAAAAGAGCGGGACCGTCACCGGCTGTATTTCGCGGAGCAGGCCATGCTCCGTCTTGTCGAAAACGGCGACCTGAACTATTCCAAAGTCCTGAGCCGGTCGATGTCCATGTCCAGCGGCGTTTCGGTCCGGTCGAAGGATCCGCTGCGCAGTTCACGGAATTCGGTCATCATCTTCGCCACGCTGCTCACCAGGGCGGCGATCCGCGGCGGTCTGTCCCCGGAAGCAGCCTATTCGCTGGGCGACTCCTATATCCAGCGTGCGGAAGACGCGGAAGATTTCGAACGTCTTTCCGCCCTCTCGCACCAGATGTACGACGACTTCATCCACCGTGTGCATGACATGAGGAAAAATCCGGATTATTCCGCCGCCGTACAGAAATGCGTCGACTATATCGAGATGCATCTCGACGAGCCGGTGCGGGCTTCCGCGCTTTCACGGCTCACCGGGTACGCCGAATACTATCTCACGGACAAGTTCCGGCAGGAGACCGGTGTCTCCGTCTCGGACTACGCGAAATTTGCGAAGATCGAGCGGGCGAAACTGCTTCTGGAAACGACGGAAGAAGGGATCCAGGAGATCGCGGATCAGCTGGGTTTCTCCAGCAGGAACTATTTCTCCAGGGTCTTCTCCGAACTCGTCGGGTGCAGTCCCAAGGAATACCGGCAGCGATTGGAAAAAGGGCGGTAAAGCCGCCCTTTCTTTTTTACGCGTTTTCTTCGGAGCGTTTCTCCGCGATCGCTGCCTGGACGTTCACCATCTCCTCTTTCGTGAGGTGGTATCCCTTGAGTGCGAGATAGCCCAGCGCCCAGGTGATGAGTGGCAGACCGAAGTACAGGAACAGGCCCATGAACTTGACCGCGCCGGTCGCCGGATCCGTCGGCTGGGGAAGCGTATTCTTGTAGCCGATCATGGCCACGCCGAAGGTCGCGACGGTCGCGCCGAGGGAAGTGACGATCTGGTCAATGAAGTTGTAGGTCGCGGTGACGACCGCGGGCAGATATTTGCCGCTGCGGACCAGCTCATAGTCCACGATGTCCGCGCGCATGGCGCCGTTCGCCGTGGTGATGCACATCTTCGCGCCGTTGCCAGCGAGGAGCAGAATGAAGAAGAGGACCGTGAAAATGATGTTGGCGGAGATATTCTTCATGTCGATCACCGCGCAGAACGCGATGCTGACCGCGGCGATGGCCATGCTGACCAGCGTCCAGGTGCGCGCAGCTTCCAGGTTGCCGTGCTTGCCGGCATATTTGGCGCCGATGATCGCGAAGATGATGGCGGGCAGCATCGAAACGATGGTCAGCATGGTGCCGAACTGGATGTTGCCGACGAGGATGCCGAACACCATCGTGGTGATGATCGACTGGGAGTTGACGTTCTGCGCCAGCTTCTCGGCGACGCAGGAGATGGTATACAGACGGAAGGGCTTGTTGTCCTTCAGGAACTTCATCATATCCCGGACGGAGACGTCGTCGCCGTCCTCAGACGCGGACAGGCCCTCGAAGTTCTCCGGCTTGTCGATGGGGGTCAGGCCGATGAAGGAGATCAGCGTCAGGACCGCAGCGATCACGACGTAGAGGATGCAGATCGTCGACAGGTACGCGACCGAGTACTCGTTGTTGAACTTCGGCAGGATCACCATCGTGGAGATGACGGTGAACACGGTCGGGAAGAGATAACTGTAGACAGTGCCCCAGACCTCGATCGACGGGCGCTGTTTCGGATCGTTGGTCATGACCGCAGGGATCATGTTGCTGACGATATCGAAGATGGAGTTGCCGACGATGTTCAGCAGATACAGGATCAGGAACATCACGATGCCGTGCTTGCCGTTGCTGAAGATGTTGAACAGCAGCAGGACCGCCAGCGCGCGGACGCCCAGGCCAATGAGCATCAGGATGCGGAGCTTTCCGTGCTTCGTGTTGAACCGGTCGATCCATACGGCCAGGAACGGGTCGATGACGCCGTCAAAGACGCGGCTGACCGTCAGCAGCGTGCCCACGACGATGGTGTCGATGCCGTATCCGCCGCTGCCGAGATACGTGACCATGCCCATCAGGACATAGAACGCCATGCTCGCGCCGTTCTTCAGCTGTCCGAGAATGACCTGCCATACCGGGACTTTGCGGTAAGTGATTGTTTTTTCCTCCATGGTGATCCCTCTTTCTTTCTCATTAGTGAATTTATTACACTTCCATCATAGAAGAATGCCTGTCAAATAAAGGTATGAGTATTCCATATTATGTATAATATTTCATCAATCTGTGCTTCAGAACCGAATAATTATATATTTTCATAATTTTCTGTACGTCGCAGGCAAAAAGATCCCCGGTCCTTCCGGATCGGGGGTTTTCTGTTGCCCGATCCGTCAGGTTCACCCGCGGGCGGTCCTGTAGATCTTCGTTCCCGCGGTCTGCGTGAAGGCGGTCCCGTCCGGCAGACGCACGTCCGCCGTGCAGCTCGCGGGGACCGTCACCGTGAACACCCATCCTTCGTCCGTCTTTTCCCATCCGGACGACACGGCACCGAACCGGCTACGATAGGATGCTTCCGCATGGGTGAAATGTCCGCCGGGCACTGGTTCGATCCGGAAGCGGTTCTCCCCGTCCGGCCGGATGCCGCACATGGTCCCGAAGAGCCATTCCACACACGCGCCTTTCGAATAGATGATCCGGACCTTCACCTCCAGGATCGGAAACCTGAAGAAACACACGGATGATTCCCGCCTCGTCCGGGCGGTCTACCGCTATGTGACCGAACATATCTCGGAACCCGTACGGACGGAAGAGATCGCAAAGGCGCTGTATCTGTCCCGGTCCTATCTTTCGTCTTCATTCCGCAGACAGACAGGGATGACGCTCAGCGAATACATCCACCGGGTCAAGATCGGCAGGGCGGCGGAACTGCTCCGGGATCCGGAGAAGAGCGTCGCGCAGATCGGCGATTATCTCGGCTATTCCTCCCCTTCCCATTTCGACCGGATGTTCCGGAAGATCATGAACGTTTCCCCGCTCGCCTACCGCAGGAAAGACTGAATCCGGCAGACCGGACGGGAGATCCGGAAGTACCCGAAAAAACAGCAGACCGGGGACGCCTGAATACGGCGTACCCGGTCACATTTTTTCAGTGATTCACTCCTCGTAGAAGTTGATCGCCCGTTCGTTCATCTCCTCGTCCGGATCCCGGTCCCACACCTCGCACGCGAACAGGAACGGATCGTCCGGTTCCCGGAAAACGGCTTCCCCGCTTCCCTCGCCGGCTTCCCAGATCCCGCAGTCCTCGCCGATGTCCTCGGATGCGTAGCGGGCAGTCATTTCCGGTTCCGGATAGCGCTCAGCCAGCGCCCGATAGACTGCTTCCGGCGCCCTGTCTTCCGTGTCGAAGCTGTATTCCAGATACGTTCTGTTCCGGTACAGGATCCGGTCCGTCTCCTCCGCTTCGCCCGGAACGCCCCATACTTCTTCGGGATCCGCGCCGTTCAGCGGGAGGATCCGTCCGAAGGAGATCGTTTCCCCGTTTTCTTCGACCTCACGGGTGATCCGTTCCAGCACCTCCGGCTCTCCGACGAACAGCACTTTGCTGCGCACATACAGACTCATGATTCTCCTCCTTCAGTCCGTGAATCTCAGAAGGTACCCGTCCGGGTCCTGGATCAGGAACTCCTTCTGGACGATCTCCGCTTCTCCGCTTCTGTAACGGCTCGTTTTCAGTTCCCGGAACGGCCCGATCCCCGCGTCCAGGACGCGGCGGTACAGGCCTTCCACATCGGAGACGGTCATCTCGAAATTGATCCCCCGCCCGTAGGGGTATTCCAGCGGGCCGGTATCCCAGTGCCCGTTCTCCTCTTCGAACATCAACTGGTTCCCTTCCAGGGAAAGGAACGCGAATCGGTTCTCCGGACGCTCGTATTCCAGCGTGAAGCCCAGGACGTTCCGGTAGAAGTCCTTCGTTCTCCCGATATCCGATACGGTCAGTTCGGGTATCAGTGGGTTGAATCTCATGGTGTTCTCCCTTCCGCCGGAGCGTCTGCCATGCGGTCAGCGGTTCTTCCGCGCTTCCAGCCACATCATCCGCCTCGCCTTGATCCTGCCCAGCGCGCCGGAAAAATACAGCAACATCACGACGAGCATTCCGAGACCCAGTCCGAGGCCGACGCTCGCGATCTGCTCATAGACGCTTCCTGCCGTACCCAGTCCCAGGCTTTCGATCGTCAGGAACGCTGCCATGCCGATGATGGCGGCTACCGTCAGCCACAATAATTTCTTTCTGATGTTACGGTTGATGTTCTCCGCGTACTCCGACAGCGCCAGCGCTGTCTCTTTCACTTCTTTTTTCATGTTCTCGCTTTTCCTTTCTCCGTCGATGATCTCGGGGATGGTCACATCATGGAGCTCAGCCAGTTCCACCAGGATATCGATGTCCGGCATGTTGCTTCCGGTCTCCCAGCGGGACACCGTCCTTCCGGATACGTTCAGCTGCTCCGCGAGCTGCTCCTGCGTGATTCCTTTTTCCCTCCGAAGTTCCTTCAGGAAACTTCCAACTTTCCGCTGATCCATGGTGACGTCCTCCTTTCATCCACAGAATAGGGCTTTTCCTCTGGTGAAAACACGACACAAAGCGAGAAAATGCGTGTTTCCGGCCGGACATTTTTGTCCGATCCCCTGTTTTTGCCCTGTTCCCGGTCATATGATCCCCGTCTCAGACGCGGATGCCGTCGATCTCCTCCGTAATGGCGCAGATCTCGTCGATCACGGAACCGATGTAGTCGATCGTCGCGTTCAGCGGTCCGTCCGTCGTGATGTCGAAGCCGGCGATCCTTGCAAGGCCAACCGGATCTTCGGTATTGCCGGCGGCGAGGAAGCGTTTCCAGTCCTCCACTGCGGGCTGTCCCTCCTGCCTGATGCGCAGCATGGCCTGGGTCGCCACCGTGAGTCCCGCGCTGTACGTGTAGGAATAGAGACCCATATAATAGTGCGGCTGGCGCATCCAGGTGAGTTCCGCGCCTTCCGGGATCTCCACCGCGTCGCCCCAGAACAGTTCCAGGTTTCTGCGGAAGATATCGCTGAGCACCTCCGCGTTCACACTGCCGCCGCCGTCGATGATCTTATAGACCTCGCGCTGGTACCAGGCTTCCCTCAAATGGGTGACGAAATTGTGATAGTAGGTATTGCTGATCTGACTGGAGAGCACCCAGCGGCGGAAGCGCGGGTCACTGCTTGTGGACGTCAGATAATTCGCCAGCAGCAACTCGTTCATCGTGGACGGCGCTTCCACCAGATACGTGGATGGATCGGCGTCGTAGAAGGACTGCGCGCGGTCGCCGTACATGGACTGTCCCGCGTGCCCCAGCTCATGGGCGACGGTGAATACGTCAGACATCCGGTCGTTCCAGTTCAGCAGGATGAAGGAATTCTGACGGAAAACGTCGGCGCAGAAACCGCCGGTGCTCTTTCCGACGTTCCGGGCGAAGTCGATCCAGCGCTCTTTATATGCCCGGTCCACCATGTCCGTGTAATCCCGACCGAGGATCGCCAGTCCTTCGCGCACGTACCGGTGAGACTCCTCGATGGTGACCTTCGGGTCGTATTCGGGATCCACCGCGATCTTGAGATCGGCAAAGGTCATCCGGTCCAGGCCGTGCTTCGCCTTCAGCAGTTTCGCGTAGCGGCGCATATGCGGCGCCAGACGTTCGGTGATCACGTCGATCTGCCGGTCATACATTTCCCGTGTCACCTTCT
>CAMKDB010000042.1 GCA_946411155.1 uncultured Faecalibacterium sp. | reverse complement strand
ACGTGTGAATCGATGCCTTCAGCGGCGTTGCGGCACAGACCGAGATCAGCGTTCCCAACAGGATCCAGACCGCAAGCCTGCCGAAATAGTTCCCCAGATCCATATACTGAAGCAGGCCGGGCAGCTCATTGACCGCCGTGCTGTCCAGCCATTTCTGAATAATACCCAATACAAAACCTGCAGCTGTGATGCCGATGATCACAGCTGTTTCTTTTTGTGCAGGAATTCCCTGATTCGGTTTTCGGATTTCAGAGAGACGTTTCTTCACTGTTTAATATGGTCTCCTTCACAGATACTGTTCCATCGGATAGGAAGCGATCTGATCCGTGAGTGTTCCCAGACCCTGCTCCACCATTGGGATCAGTCGGAACAGACTGCTGTTCCAACCTGCCAGCAGATCGAACCGTTCTCCGCGGAACGGTCCCGCACCGCGTCCCTGCAGGTCAACGGCGTGGATCCACAATTCAGGATTTTTGTCTCTCCGGTATTTCTCCAGATCTTCGCGCAGGCTCAGTTTCCCCACGTTGCACTGGTTGTCCGACAGGAAAATCATCCGATCGAACGGGGCAGGATCCAAGTCCTCTTCCAGTGCCCATCGGAAAGGCAGATGCATGTCCGTGAGCGCGCCGGGTAGTGAGACGGTTCCGTCGGCAGTCTCAAGCAGCCTCCCGTTCATTCCTTCATAAACGATATAACCCGGGTGACTGTCCTTTGCACTGCTGAAACGGAAAATCGTTGAGCGCTCACACAGAAAACCGGCAGCCGATGCACAGAAGCCAGCCAGATCCGCCCAGGTAACGAAAGATCTCGGCGAGACCTTCTCCCTCATGGAACCGGAGACATCCACCGCAATCAGCGTTCTTCCGGAAATATGCGGCAGATCTGCGACAGAAGCCGCTGCGGCTTTTTCCAGCGCTTGCTCTGCTTCTGCGGTCAGAAAACCTTCCCGTTTCAGCGCAAGGTAGGCCGAATAGATCCGGTACGGAAACGACTTCACTTCTTTTGCGCACTCAGGATCCGCAAGCACATTAAAGACCGGTCCCACATCCGCCCCGGTCCGGAACATGCTTCTCAGATTTCTGAGCATGTCAGAATATCCCAGTTTCCCGGATCTGATGAGTTCATCCCATACTTCCCGGGTATTTCCTCTGGCGGACAGCTCAGTCTGCCAGGAATACGGCGCCGCCAGTTCTCCCCGGACGACCTTGCGGAATAGTTTTTCCTGATCCTCGTTCTCAGGGGCGGGGTGACAGATGCGCACGAGATCCCGCAACGTCACAGACCCTTTTCCAGCGCGGTATCTTGCAAGACTGTCCTCGTCAAAAGTTCGGAAGACCTCAGCGATTCCCTTCCTGAGGGCGTTCGGGAAGGATTTCCCGTAAAATCTCTTATATACTGACAAAATACCGCAAAGATCGTCCGGTCGCATCGCAACTGCCCGGACCGCAGCTTTCGCATATGCAGGCGCATGTCTGCCGGTCACCGCCGCGAGCAGGTGACTAATGGAACGCAGCGCACATTCCCTGCGCGCATAGGCTGTCAGTCGCAGAAGAAACCCCGGATCCTCTGATGCCAGCTGTTCTGCCAGCTGCAGGATCCGTTCCTCATTGACGCCGTTCTGCCGGTGATCGCCCGCCATGAAGGTAAGCACTGCGTTTACCAGTTCGTCACGATATGTCGTTTTCTCACTGTATTCTGTCATCGCTTCTCCGGATAAGAAACAACGCCGACGGACGGACGAGTCCGTTCCCCCGGCATTTCTGATAATCTGCAGAGAAAATCGGAAGCAGAAGGCCCGATCCGCCCCTCTTCTGAGGGAACGCCGGCCTGTTCATGATCGAAGTAACTGCTAACAGCGCTGCTGCAGACCACCTGTATCATAGCATGACTATGGAAAAGGTTCAACTTCCCGCGTCTTTTACGAAAAACAGGCCCGTGCTTTTGCACGGGCCTGTCGCTGATTCAGATCTTTCCGATCATTCCGCCATGTCTCTGTAGAGGAAGGTCACGACCATCGCTCTGGTGCAATCCGCGTTCGGTGCGAACTTGGTCTTGCTGATACCGGTGGTGATGCCGTTCGTCGCCGCCCAGATGACCGCTTTGTAGAAGTAATCGCTCTTCTTGACGTCCTTGAAGTTGGGTGCCGCAGAAGCATCCGCTGCCGGGCTGCCTTCCGAACGCCACAGGAAGGTCACGATCTGACCTCTCGTGCAGGTATCGTCCGGTCCGAACTTGCCGGTGGGCTTGCCCTTGCTGTCCGTGTAACCGGTGGTGATGCCGTTCGTAGCCGCCCACAGGACCGCTTTGTAATAGAATGCGCTCTTCTTGACGTCCTTGAATGTCGGCGCATCCGATGCACTGACTTCAGGAGATCCGTTCGCACGCCACAGGAAGGTCACGATCTGACCTCTGGTGCAGGTGTCGTCCGGTCCGAACAGTCCGGTAAGCGCGCCGCCCGCGGCAGTGTAGCCGGTTGTGATGCCCTGCTCCACCGCCCAGTAGACCGGCGTGAAGAAGTAGTCATCCGCATTGGTGACATCCTGGAAGAGGACCGTTACCGTGCAGGCCACTTTATGAGTGTTGTCAGCAGTGTGCACCGTAATCGTTGCCTGTCCGGGGTACAGTGCGGTAACTGTGCCTTGGGAATCGACGGTTGCAACCTTGGTATTATCGCTCTCCCAAACCACGTCGGGATAAGTGGTCGTCAGAACCAGCTGCTCCGTCTTATTGACAAGGATCGTCGTCTCGGTCTTGTTCAGGGAGAATACGTCGTCGCCCGTAATCGTAACAGCGATGACTGCCCTGATTCCCATGTAGACTTCGTTGTTCTCACTGGTAGCTGCATAGTTGGCCTGCGCAACTTTTGCGCCGCCAATCACATCGAGATCAGTATTGAAACTGGACCCTCCTGCCATTGCCGCGAAACGATCCGCACCGTCGCGGAGATCCACATGAGCATAGTAGGTCTTTCCGACTTCAAATGTCACTTCATAATCTGAAGGCGGGAAATCAGTAAGTTCTTCGGTAGGAGCCCACCAGACGCCACCTTTTTCCGTGTTGATGGAATAACCAGCCGATTCGGGAAGTGTGATCCGCGGCGCCGTTGCGGAAGTATCTCCGGCAGCCGGCGGTATAATCGTCAGACGCGCACTCTCCAGGCCGAATGTCACGTTGATATCGGAATCGGTTCCGGCAATCAGCGTGGTCTGACTCTCATTGACGAGAGCACCGGAGCCATCAGCTTTCTTGATGAACCAGCGGTCAAACAGATATCCGGTATCCGGAACAGCTTCGACTGCGACTTCTGTTCCCTCGTACCAGGTGCCCTGATAATCGGTATAACTGGTTCCGTTCACTGTGAATGCGCCGTGGAACGGTTCCGGTGTCCAGATGTGCATTTCCACTGTAGGCGCCGAATTGTCAACGACTACGTCAGCACGGTTGCGGATACGGATCCGCGGGAACGGGCCTTCGGGTGCGTTGAAGGTATCGTCATAAGATGACAGACCGGTCACCGTTATATTGCGTCCGACAGCCAGATCCTTCACTTCATCGTTGATGGTGATGTAGCCGTCGATGAAGACGCGGCAGATATCGCCGTTGGCATCCTTCACCATGATGGTCTGTACCAGACCGTTCACTTCTTCGAAACTCTCTACCGTGCCTTTGACGGTGATGAGCTCGCCCAGATGGGTGAGATCGTTGACGTCTTTTGCTGTGACTTCAACAGGTGTTGCTTCGCCTTCTCCGATCACTTCGATGGATGTGACCTGAAGTTCGGGCTCTCCCTGATAGAAGTCTGTGGTTCCGCTGACACGGACCTTGTCGCCGATCTTGAACACGCCTGCCACCGGGAAGCAGCAGATACCGCCGGTCTCATCCTGGACATAGATGCAGTCGAAGAACGCTGTATCCTTGTCATACCCGGAGGCGTTGGATGTGACGACACCTTCGATCGTGTACTTGTAACCGGCTTCGGTCTGCCTACGGACAGTATCAATCGGGGTGATTTCGAGGGGATTCAGATGCTTGATCAGGTTTTCGCAGATCCTGTAGTTGGAATAATTCTTCTGCTGGTCCGCATCATTGGAACCGCTGGCATCCTGAGCCTGGACTTCGAAGTTGGACATGAATGCCGCACCGGAGACGATGATGGTTCCCTGTCCCTCGAGTTCGTCGGTGACGAGAGAGAGGACGCGTTCGGTTCCGTCCATAAACGGATACAGGATACCCGTCGTGTTGCTGTCGTTGTCCTGGTTTCCGATGTATGTGGTCGTATGTCCGAAGACCACACCGGTCACTGACTCCGGAACCGTAGCGGTAGGTGCTTTCGTGCCGTCGTCGACAAAGACGGAGCAGCCGCCGTACTGGCTGAACACTTCGCTGTACAGTCTGTTGTTGGGATTCTCCGGATCGACTTCAACGCCTTCCGTCAGGAAGTGGTCGAAATTGTAGGTGGAAAAGTACAGCCGCTGCGGCTGCGTTTCACCGCCGTTGAGTTCATTGTCCAGTGTTGCGTCGTCGCCCAGACGGAGAGACGTACCGAGCGCTTCGAGCAGCTCGTTCTGCGTCTCCGCCATGTGCTTGATGCTCGGGTTGCTGGTGATGACATTATAGTTCTCATAATGGTCGGACCAACCGGCCACGATCACAGTTCCGCCGGCATCGTTGAACGCTTTCACGGCTTCGATTTCGGCCTCACTGTATTCTTTCGGGAAAGCAGTTTCTTTGCCTTCACCATAGAGACGGCGGGAAGGAGCGGTGAAGATCATCGCGACGTATTTCTCGTTGGCGCACGCGGCGATCAGTTCTTCGGAAGTCTTCAGCTCTACCGTGCGGACATCGTACTGTGCCGCCAGAGCGCCGAAGTTGCCCATGGAATCCTTGTAGTTGCCAGCCACATACTCGTTGTAGTGGGAGGCGTCGATACCGATGTAGACCAGTTTGTCCGCATCACGGACGTCGAGTTCCAGGTCTTTGGTGAAGACATACTCTTTACCGTCCTGTTCCACGACCGCGGTCACGGTGATGGTCATCACCTTCGCATCGGTGGGGGTATAGTTGAAGCTCGCATCAAGTGTGCCGGCAGCGGGGATGGTCTTCTCTTCCGTGTCTGTTCCGAGCACGACATCGCCGTTTGTGGTGTAGGTGAGGGACTTCACGGTCGCTGCCGTCGCCTCGCTGTTGAACAGCGTGGTGGTCAGCGTGAGCTGCTCATCGGTGACCGGTGTGGACGTCGCGGTGCGCCAATGCTGCCGCTCACCTTCATCTGCAGCGCCTATATCGCAGCCGTCTGTCTGATCCTGATGGGCGGTGTCTGCACCAAGACGGTATGCGCCGGCGCAGGTGCCGTTTCGGGGACCGCCATCGCCATGCTGTTCGGTCTGTTCTGCCAGACCATCATGCGCGTCAGCGGGCTGCGTGAAGAGGACGCGGAAGCGCTGCTCCAGATGCGGCAGACCGGAGAATCTTCCGTCGGACTGAAAGGCCTGTTGGTGGGCGGGATCATCATCAGTTCTCTCGGCGCAGTCCTCGACGTCACCATGGGTATCTCCTCATCGCTCGTGGAAGTCCACGCAGCGAACCCCACACTGGGCTTCCGGGATCTGTTCCGCAGCGGACTCAATATCGGCAAGGACATGGTCGGAACCATGACGAACACTCTGATCCTTGCCTTCCTCGGAAGCGACTTCACGTTCATCATCTACCTTTATTCGCTGGGGCTCTCTTTCCATCAGGTCGTTTCTTCTGCCTTCGTTGCGCTGGAACTCATCGGCGGAGCGGCCAGCAGCGTCGGCGTGATGCTGTCGATCCCCATCACCGCTTGGATCACAGCGAGAACACTCTCTGCCGGATCGAACCTCTCTTCCGTCAGAAATTGATTATCGATATACAAGCAGTCACGTACAGGAGGAAGCATTTATGTCGGATTATTTAGGAAAAGACACGTTCAAACTCGGGTTCGGCCTGATGCGTCTGCCCAAACTGGCAGACGGCCGTACGATCGACGTCGAACAGGTCAAGAAAATGGCAGACCTCTTCATTGATGCCGGCGGTACCTATTTTGATACCGCTTATGTTTATGATGGAGGCGGTTCCGAGATCGCAGCCCGTGAAGCTGTCGTGGACCGTTATCCCCGTGACCGTTTCACGCTGGCAACCAAACTCAACGCCAGCTTGCCCGGCATGACGGAAGAAAAGGCAAAACAGCAGTTCTTCACCAGTCTGGAGCGCACGAACGCAGGATATTTCGATTTTTATCTGCTCCATGCCCTGTCCCGTGGAAACGTTGCGAAATATGACGAATTCCATCTATGGGACTTCATGAGAGAGCAGAAGGAAAAAGGGCTCATCAAACACTGCGGTTTCTCTTTCCATGGGGATCCCGATCTTCTCGACGAACTGCTAACGAAGCATCCCGAGGTCGAATTCGTCCAGCTGCAGATCAACTATGCGGACTGGGAAAATCCCGGCGTCGCGAGTCACAAAAACTATGACGTCGTCCGCAAACACGGCAAGTCGATCACCGTCATGGAGCCGGTCAAGGGAGGCGCCCTGGCGAAGCCGTTCCCTGCCGTTCAGGAGATCTTCCGCGCTGCGAATCCTGACGTTTCCTTCGCCTCATGGGCGATCCGGTTCGTCGCATCCAAGGACGGGATCATCACGGTGCTGTCCGGCATGAGCAACATCGCACAGATGGAGGATAACCTCTCCTATATGAGAAACTTCCAGCCGCTGTCCGCGGAGGAAGAAGAGGTCATCGCAAAAGCGCAGGAAGCGCTTCTCGCCGACAAGTCCATCCCGTGCACGGCGTGCCACTACTGCACGGAAGGCTGCCCCATGCAGATCCCGATTCCGGAGATCTTCGCCGTCAGCAACCACGAGGGGCTTTATCCCAGCTGGGACGAAGGCAAAGGGCCATACAGGATCGCCACGCAGAACCGCGGAAAAGCCAGCGACTGCATCCAGTGCGGTCAGTGCGAGGGTGCATGCCCTCAGCATCTGCCGATCATCGAACTTCTGGAGAAATGCAGACGTTTTGAATGACATCTGACCCAATCTGAAAACAACAAAAGGGAGGGAGATTCTTGGATCTCCCTCCCCGTTTTTCTGATTTTATCACGTTTCTTCCGGAACGATCTCCCAGTAATACTTCCTCGAGGATGCCGGAAAATCATCGGAAACGCCATGCTCCGGGTCATAGAACACGCCTTTCCTGTACAGCGACCAGTGCCAGCAGCGGGGAGTCTCCAGGCTGAGCAGGCAGAGTCCGGGCAATTCTGTTCTGTCTTCAACCGGGACCCTTTTGTTGGAAATCCGAAACCCGTGAGCGTTCAGGTATTCCCGCATTTCTTTCAGCGTGGTCTCCCGGTCGTTTTCCAGTTCCGCGCAGATCTCATCGGTCGTCCGCCCCGTCAGCATGGCGAGCACAGCCTGACCGCATTGCAGGTCAGTGGGCTCATGAACATATCTGATCGTATCTGTCATTTCCATTCTCCAAGTCCCGTTTTAACCAATCCGTTTCTGATTCTTCTAGCATATATCCTACCGCCGACCGGGAAAAGAGTTCAGCCATACACATTATACCAGCAGGAAATAAAGACAGGCGTCTGCACTCTGCAGACGCCTGTTCTTTTCTGATCTGAATAAAAACGCAGTCCTGAGACGGAAGCATTCAGTTTTCTGCCAGAGCCTCTGCCATCTGGTCCTGTTTCGGGAAGAGACCGTATTGTCCGCCGGTATGGATGAACAGGATATTTTCACAGGAGTCAAACGTACCCTTCTTCACCTCATTGTAGAGACCGTAGAATGCCTTCCCGGTATACACAGGATCCAGCACGATGCCCTCTTTCGCTGCGACGCCGGCTATAAACTGCAGTTCATCCGCCTTCGAGATAGCGTATCCCAGGCCTTTATAACCATCGATGATCTCGAAGGACCTCTCTTCGTCCGCTTCTTCTCCCAGAAGCGCCAGCGTATCATTCACAATCTTTCCGCAGACGTTCGCGAAATAGTCTTTATTGTTGCTGACTGTAAACCCTGCGACCCTCCGTCCTAGTCCGAACAGTCTGTTCCCGAGATACAGCCCGCTGTAGGTCCCTCCGGAGCCGACCGCGCATACGATTGCATCAAAAGACAGCCCGAGGCTTTCTTCCTGCTCCGCGATCTCCCGCATCGCGTTCAGATAGCCGAAGTTCCCGACCCCGTTGGACGCGCCGACCGGAATCACATAAGGCTTATGGCCGTTCTTTCTGTATGCTTCTGCCACTTCTTCAATCTTTTCAGGAAGCGTGACATTGCCGTTCTCGTCCAGCAGCGTGATCTCCGCGCCGAACATCTGATCCAGAAGATAGTTTCCTTCCGTCTTCGGCGCATCGGTAATGCTCAGCACCAGATGAGACTTCAGGCCAAGACGGGCAGCCGCCGCAGCCGTAGCTCTGGCATGATTGGACTGGATGCCCCCCGCAGTGATCAGCACGTCACAGCCATCTTCCAATGCTGCAGCTATGGAAAACTCCAGTTTCCTCACTTTGTTCCCGGACATTTCCACGCCGGTGAAATCATCCCGTTTGACCCAGATGTTCTTGCCCAGTTCACGGGACACATTGTTCAGCTTGCAGATCGGTGTGGGGAGATTGGCGAGCCGGATCCTGTTGAGCCGGTCCAGTTTCTCCCTGAGTGTCAGATTTTCCATTTTTTTGCCCCTCAAGCAGACTGTGCCCGCATTCCTGCGGGCATCAGTTTTTCAGAAACCGTAGTTGACTTCCATGACGATGCCTTCGAACGTGACCGCACGGACCTCACCGGGTCCCTCCGGCTTTGAGGGCTCGTACTGGATCTTGTAGCCGTCCTTCTTGAATCCGTCGATGATCGTGTCAAGCTGCTCGCGGGAATCCACCGTGATGCAGATATGCGCAATGCCGAGACGGTTCGGATCCTGACCGAGGTCGACTGTCTCCGGTTTGCACATCAGTTCGATCATGCCCGACTCATTGAGCACCATGACATAGGAATAATAGTTCTTCTCCGGATTGTTGATTTCCTTTAGCAGCTTCGCGTCGAAATACTTCTCAAAGAAAGCCTTTGCTCCTTCCAGATCCTTGACGAAAATGCCCACGTTCCTGAGATACATTTGCCTTATCCTCCGATTCTCGTTATTTATTATCGTTATTTCACTGTTCCTGACCGTCGTCTTTCTTGTCCGCGGAAGCCCATGTCGAGGATTTGTAGATAAACTCCTTCGTTCTCTCTTCCTTCGGATTTTCAAAGAATTCCTTTGCGGTGTTCTGTTCGACGATCACGCCGTCTTCCATGAATACCACCCTGGTGGCGACTTTCCTCGCAAACTCCATCTCATGGGTCACGACGATCATCGTCCTTCCTTCATCCGCCAGCTGTTTGATGACATTCAGCACCTCGCCCGTCAGCTCAGGGTCCAGCGCCGACGTCGGTTCATCAAAGAAGACGACCTCGGGATTCGTCGCGAGTGCACGCGCGATGGCGACACGCTGCTGCTGTCCGCCGGACAGTTTGGAAGGATAATAATCGATCCGATCGGACAGTCCGACCCGATCCAGAAGATCCCTTCCGATCTTCTCGGCTTCCTCTTTCGGCATCTTCTGAGCGACAGTAAGCCCCAGAGTGACATTTCCCAGGGCAGTTTTGTTCCCGTACAGATTGAAGTTCTGGAAAACGAACCCCACCTTCTTCCGGTATTCGCGGAGTTCCTTGGACGAGATCTTCTTCATATCGTATTGCTTATCGTCCATGATCAGCGTTCCGCTGTCTGCTTTGGTCAGATAACCGGCGCACCGGAGCAGCGTCGTTTTACCGGATCCGCTGGGACCCAGGATCGCGACGACGTCTCCCTGGTCGACATCCAGACTGACGTTGTTCAGAACGACATTGCCGCCGAACTCTTTATATACATTGCGTAGACTCAGCATGTCATCTCCTCCTTTCGATCGCAGCCTCTGCTTTGGACTGGATCACGGTAAGGATGGAGCAGAAGATCAGGTAAATGACGCCTGCCTCGATATAGAGCCAGAAATAGTCGTATGTTCTGGAAGCGATACGCTGTGCGGTCGCGAGCACCTCCACGAGTGCGACGTTGTACGCCAGAGAAGTATCCTTGACAAGACCGATGACCGAGTTGGACAGCGGCGGGAACGCCGTCCGCAGTGCCTGCGGGATCACAACATGGAGCATCGCCTGCCAGAACGTCAGTCCGTCACAATAGCAGGCTTCCAACTGTCCCACCGGCACAGACTGGATCGCAGCCCGTACGGTCTCCGAGCAGTACGCCCCGATGCTCAGCGACATGACGATCCATGCGCTGGTGAAGGAGGAGAACTTGATCCCGATACTCGGAAGTCCGAAATAAACGATGAACAGCTGAACGATCATCGGCGAGCACCGGATGATCCAGACGTATACCCTCACCAGATAGCGCAGAACCGGCACCTTTGCGATCTGCACCATGGCAACGATAAAGGCGATGATCAGTCCTGTGGAAAACGATGTGATGGTGAGAGGGATCGAGACCTTGATCCCTGCCATGAGCAGTTTCCCGAATGATTCTATCAGTTCAGTGATTATCCGTTCATTCATGAAAAACTCAATCCTTTGTCGAATAGTCTGCCGGAAATCATTATTCCGGCAGACAGATAAATACTATTTAATTTAGATTAAAGATTAACCTTTGGTGGTGTCAACACCGAAATACTTCATGGCGAGATCCGAGAGCGTGCCATCTTTTTTGGCCTGCTCCAGTGCTTCATTGATCACTTCCACCAGATCGCTGTTTCCCTTGAGCACCGGGACATAGCCTGTGGGCGTAGGATCGCTTGCGATGATGACTTTGTACAAAGATTCCTCTTCCGGGTGCTGTCTGAAATAATCAGCCAGTCCGACAAGCGTACTGAACGTGACTTCGGCGCGGCCGTTTCTGATCTCGCTGAATGCCTGGGCAGTCTCTTTGACTTCGTCAAAAACAACGCCGGCGGCCTCGGCGAATTTGCCGATATTACTGGTGGGATCGTTTGCGGATACTCTTCCCTTCACATCTTCGAGCGTTTGGATCTCGTCGTTGTCCGCCAGCGTCATAAACGCGTACTGACTGTAGTTGTAAGGGATCGAGAAATCATACTTCTCCGCTCTCTCGTCGGTATACGCCACGCTGTTCACAACGATGTCGATCTGTCCGGCGTCAAGGGCGGCGAAAATAGAACTCCATGCCGTCTCTGTGTATTGGACATCCACACCGATGTAATCCGCGATGTATTTTGCGACTTCCACTTCGAATCCGACCAGCTCGTCGTCTTCATTATGGAAAGTATAGGGACTCCACGTTCCTTCCGTACCGACGATGAGATATCCCCGGTTTTTGATCTCCTCGAGCAGGCTGCCGTTACCGGATTCCGTTTTGCCGCAGGCGGTCAGTGAGCACAATGCCAGAACAGCCAGCAGAAGAAGCGCGATCATTTTCTTTTTCATTAGGGTTTCCTCCCGGATATGGGTCAATATAATACTTGAAATACATTTACTATCGAGTTAGAATAATACAGCATTACAATGTTTTTTACAAGTACTATCTTTTTTAATAGTGAGGCCGCACGAATGACCGGTGAAGAAAAATATCAGCAGATCCTGGAACGGATCCGGGAAGGGGACGATATCTGTCCTATCATGTACGCACTCTCCATTATCGGGCAGAAGTGGAAGATCCCGGTCCTCTGGCAGCTGGCTAAAAAAGACCAGCCTATGCGCTTCTGCGAGATCCGACGGGCGCTGGACCTGACGGATGCCATGCTTTCCAAAACACTGAATGAACTGGAAGAGCATGGAATGATCCGGCGGATCCAATACGACTGCATACCCCCGAAGGTGGAATACACGCTGAGCTGCAAAGGGCGCACGTTCCTTCCCGTCCTCCTTGCCCTGAAGGACTGGGGCGAGGAACAGATCCGTGAAGAAAGCAGCATTTGCTCAGAAAAAAAGAAATAACAGGAATATCAGAGATCCCCGTTTCCGACAGCAGGTCGGGAACGGGGATTTTATAACATATCTCTTGATCAGCCTTCAATAAGAGCAGGTTTATCTTCCGATGACCTGGAAAGACGCGGGCGTGTATTCCATGATCTCGAAGGGGTTTCCGTCCGGATCATGCATCCACATCACCCAGGTGTTGTCCAGACCCATTTCGATATCCCTGTCGATATAAGGAGCTCCGCCCCTGCGAAGGACTTGTCTGCGGAAAGCCTGCAGATCGCTGACTTCCAGTGAATAATGGGTGTAGTTGAGATCGTCCGCGGGATTCGGAACTCTGGATCTCCTCGCCCTGGGAATATAGAAAAGTTCGATGAACGTCTTCTCGCTCCAGCTCATGTAGACGGACCATTTCACGTTGCTCATCTTTTCCATGGGTTTGACATAGAAAGGCAGTTTCTCTCCTTTTTCCGCCGCTTTTTTCTTCAGATCGTCCACCATGTCTCCGTATGTCATCGTGAACTTCTCCGTACAACCCAGGATATCCCGGTAGAATGCAACCGATTTTTCGAGATCCTTACAGTTGAACCCGAGATGACTGATGCATCTGCTCACTTTGACTTCCGGTTCTTCTTCCATCTCACAGGGATAGACCAGTCCCATCTGTCTCCTGCATTCATCCATCATCCTCATGCAGGCAAGCGTATTATCAGGAGTAATGACGCGGCTTTTTTTCAGTCCTTCCCGGATTTCGGCGGCAGTATTGGTGAATTCCTTTTCATACAGACCCTGGAAACTGTCCTTCACTTTTTCGTTCGAAGTTCCTTTCATCGACGCTTTCCACGCTGTATGGAAATACGGCACCGAGATCTTTCCTTCCGTTCCGGTGATCGTGAAGGATTCTCCCTTCATTTTGTCGATTCCGAATTGACAATGGGCCGTAAAGCCGTCATAGTACAGGTCCACAGTCTCTCCAAGGTCAACACCGCGCTCGACCCTTCCCTTACACTCGATCCTCTCCGGCTCTCCGAACAGTTCAAGGCAATACCTGAGCCCGTATACACCGATATCCAACAGCGCGCCGCCCAGTCTCTTCGGGTCCAGCAGACGGGAGCCTTCTTTTGCTATCGGGAGAGCATATACACAATCCACATCCGTGACCTTTCCGATCTTTCCTTCGGATACGAACTGTCTGACTTTATTCGCGATGTCGTTATGCCAGGTCCACATCGCTTCGGCGAGATAGACTCCTTCTTTTTCCGCTAGCGCGAACAGTTCCTCCGCCTCAGCGGCATTTACGGTAAATGGCTTCTCACAGAGAACCGGCTTGTGGTTCTCGATGCATTTGCGGATGTACTGTCCGTGGAGATCCGCCGTCAGGGCGATATAGACACCTTCCACTTCAGGTGCGTTGATCGCTTCCTCAACCGTACGATAGGCTTTTCCATCGTATTTTTTTGCGAAAGCCTCTGCCTTCTCATACCCGCGGTTCCAGACTGCCACGATCCGGTTGTTTTCCGATTTGCAGATTTGCTTTGCCGTGGTATTCGCGATGCTGCCGCATCCGATATATGCCCAACCGAACTTACCCATATCCGTTGCTCCTTGCATTATTCTTTACGGTCGCTGGCATTCAGCT
The DNA here is from genome assembly GCA_946411155.1 of uncultured Faecalibacterium sp. Taxonomy (GTDB): domain Bacteria; phylum Bacillota; class Clostridia; order Oscillospirales; family Ruminococcaceae; genus RUG11783. The sequence goes on along the minus strand of CAMKDB010000042.1, from coordinate 532 downwards.
GACCGTTGATCCGCTTTTTCGCTTCCTCGATCGTTTCGCCGTCTTCACGGAGAAACGTGTCAACGAACTCGTCCTCGATCTTCCTGTAAGTCCCGACGACCGCCGTCTCGATCGCCTTATAAGCTCCAACCGTGCCGGTCTCGATTGCCTTATAAGCTCCCACCGTGCCGGCTTCGATCGCCTTGTAACTCTTGACCGCTGCGTCTTCGATCACCTGAAGATCCTTTTTCAGCGTCTTAACTTTTTCCCTGGCCTTCTCACTCATTTTTCTATCCCCTTTATCCGATCAGAAACAGACCATGTAGCAAACGGCAAACAGTACGCACATCTCAGCGATAACAAACATAATATATTTCACAGTGTTCATGATTCATTCTCCTTTATTATTTCGACAACATGTTGTCTTATTTACGGGTTTAGTATAAAATCTAAACCGAAAGGAAACAACGACACTTTTTATTTTGTTGTCGGAATAAAGGAATATGAATACTGCGAACAATAAAAGACACCAGCAGAGCACGGTTTCCATCAT
>CAMKDB010000041.1 GCA_946411155.1 uncultured Faecalibacterium sp. | reverse complement strand
ATCTTCTTTACTCTGAGCATGGCCAGTCTCTTCGGATTCAGCATGCAGGATGCTGAACCCGAAACTGATGCTCTTTGGGGCTGCTGCCCAGTTCGGTATCTTCTTTACTCTGAGCATGGCCAGTCTCTTCGGATTCAGCATGCAGGATGCTGCTTCAATCGGTATCATTGGTGCTGCCGATGGTCCTACCGCCATCTTCGCAGCAAACTATTTCAATTCCAACTACAAAGGAGCGATCTTTGTTGCGGCATACTCGTACATGGCGCTTGTCCCGATCGTCCAGCCTCCCGTTATCAAGGCACTCACTTCCAGAAAAGAGCGTCTGATCCGCATGGCATATGAGCCGAAATCTGTTTCTCAGACCACGAAAATCCTGTTCCCGATCATTATCTCGATTGTTGTCGGTCTGGTTGCTCCCCGCTCAGTAGCGCTTATTGGATTCCTGATGTTCGGCAACCTGATCCGCGAGTGCGGTGTTCTGAATGGACTCTCTGCTTCTGCGCAGAATGAACTCGCCAATCTGGTTACTATTTTCCTCGGGATTACTGTTGCTACTCAGATGCACGCCGAAAAATTCCTGCGTGCAGAGACTCTTATGATCATGGGCCTTGGACTGATTGCGTTTGTTTTTGATACCGCCGGCGGCGTCATGTTCGCGAAACTGGTTAACCTGTTCCTCCCCGAAGGAAAGAAACTGAATCCGATGATCGGAGCAACCGGTATTTCCGCGTTCCCGATGTCAGCGCGTGTTGTTCATAAAATGGGACTTGCCGAAGACAATCAGAACTTCCTGCTTATGCAGACCATCGGTGTCAATGTTTCCGGACAGATCTGCTCTGTTATTGCAGGCGGTATCGTCATGAACTTAGTTTCGAGAGGATAATGATATGAGTATTAATGTTCCTGCTTTTCTTGCCAGTCTGTTGATCATGGTTAAAGGGATGATTGGTATCTTTGCCGTCATCGCAATCATTTATTTGAGCACAGTTATCCTGAACAACGTGTTTAAGGGCAACTGAATTGCGTTTAGAATCAATCCGGAGCAGTTCTTCTGAACTGCTCCGTTATATTTACAGGCAAATTGAAAATGCCTCTTATCTCTCCCCTAAGGGGCGATAAGAGGCACTATTTTTGGAAGACAACGTGATTCCTGAAGTATCTCCGGAGTCAGTCTTTGTACAGATGGATCATTCCTGCTTTATGCATCTCCTGCAACACGACCAGCGTGATAGGAACTGCAAACATACCGGGCAATCCATATATCCGCAAACCGACATACAAACAGATCAAAGCAAGAACCGGATGCAGACCTACTCTTTGTCCGACTATCCTGGGTTCTGTAAACTGCCTGACGATCTGCATCACGATGAAGCCGATGAGAAGAATCAGAGCCTGAATGTATTTCCCAGCTATTACATCGATTATCATCCAGGGAATCATAATCGTGGAAGTACCAACGATCGGCATGATGTCAAAGACTGCAATGCCGGCTGCAGTAAGAATCGGATTGTCGACTTTTGCAATCAACATGAGAATAGACAGTTCACAGAAAGTAATCAAAAGGATGATGAGATAGGACAACAGATATTTGCCTATCGTATTCAGAGAGAGTTTCTTAAAGTGAACACAGAAGTTGAAAACTTCATCGCTCATCTGTTTCTTGATGAAAGCAACGATATTGTCATAATCAAACGAAATAAAGTATGAAGAGATGATGATCATCAGAAGTTTCATCAGCAGTGACGGCAGATTTGATACGAAATTCGTCGTAAAAGAGACGATTCTGACGGAGACCGTTGTAACCAGATTACCAAGAGAAGAAAGGATACTGTCAGCGGTCGACTGAAGAACTGACCCGATTGTAGGTCCGAGATCGTCAATGATGTCATAGTGCTCATACCATTGAAGAACATAGGAGATGTATGGCTCAACATTATTTGAGTAAAACGACGGTAATTTAACAAAAACAACTTTTGCCCAATCGACCAGACGTACTCCAAGAATGACGAGCGTCAGAACAAGAATCGCAATCACGACAGTTATCGTGATAATTGAACACATCTTTTTGTTCATCCCGGACCGTTCGGAAAACTTAGCGATAGGACGATGAAATGCATAGGCAATCACGAATCCCACGAAAAACGGCATTACATAAGGAAAAGCAAACTTCATGAATGCCATTATCAGCAGCACGATCACGCCATAATATGCAGTATAGACAAGAAATTTGATAGGCTTTTCCAATGTTTAGTGACCTCCGAGCTTGTTAGATAAAGATAGCATCTCCTGAGCATTCTGTAGCGCGATGTCTGTAATATTCTCTCCGGAGATAATGCGCGCCAATTCTTTGATACGCTGTTTACCGGTCAATTCGGAAACAGTGGTATATGTTCTGCCATTTCTGACAGTTTTTTCGATAAGCAGATGCTGGTCGGCATAAGAGGCAACCTGTGCAGAGTGAGTGACGCAGATAACCTGATGCGTCTGAGCGGTCTGAGATAGTTTGACCCCAATTTTTTGCGCACCGGAACCGGAAACACCGGTGTCGACTTCGTCGAAGATCAGTGTCGGAATGCCATCTTTATCAGCCAGAACACACTTGATTGCAAGCATGATCCTGGCCATTTCGCCACCGGACGCGATTTTGGAGAGAGCTTTAGGTTTTTCTCCAGGGTTGGTGGAGATCAGAAACTCTATGCTGTCGATACCGATGGGTGTCAGTTCGCGGGTGTGGGAACTGGAAAGCGCCAATTCCACAGACGGCATATTCAGATAAGTCAATTCGTCTTTCAATTGTCCGGAAAACCTTGAAAATGCTTCCAGACGGCGTTTCGAAAGACGCTGTGCCTTTTCCAGAGTGACCGATTTTTTCTCTTTAAATCTGGCTTTTAACTGTTCTAGCAATTCATCGGATGTTTCAATCCGAGATAATTCTTTCTCTGCGTTTTCCCTGTATTTCAGAATGTCTTCGCAGGTTCCTCCGTATTTCCGCTCGAGACGATGAAGAAGATCCAGACGGTCCTCTATCTCATTCAGTCTGTTCGGATCGTAGTCAAAACCAGGCAGCATCTGCTGAACCGATTCCACTATGTCATTCAACTCATAATATACATCGGAAATTCTTTTCCTAAGAGAATCGATCTCAGTTGAAAGTCCTTCCAGCTTTTCCAATTCATTTGAAGCAAGAAGGACGCTGCTGACCGGACTTCCGGAGTATGTGTCGTTCTCATCCGTAAGGCTTATTACTTCAAGCAGAGCGGAGGTTATTTTTTCGGAGTTCTTCATCAGATTCCGCTGGGACTGAAGATCTTCTTCTTCCCCTTCCCGGATGCCTGCCTTATCGATTTCGTTGATCTGATAGCGGAGAAAATCCATTCGATTTGCTTTTTCCGCTTCATCCAAACTGAGTTTATTGATTTCTTTCTGAATATCCAATAATTCGGAAAATGAAACCTGATAGTCTGCCACTTCATCCTGGAGATCAGCATATTTATCCAAAACAAAAACGTGGCGTTCCGGGTCCAGCAGTTCCTGATTGTCCAGCTGACCGTGAATATTGACTAGATTCTGGCACAGTTCGCGAACGGTTGCTGCAGTGGCTGGTCTTCCGTTGATCCGGCAGGTGCTTCTTCCTTCAGAAAACACTTCTCTGGACAGAACGAGTTCGCCTTCGACGTCATATCCCTGTTCACGGAGTGAGCGTAAGATATCATCGGGAATATGGTCAAAGAAAGCATATATTACCGCTTTATCAGCCCCGCTGCGAACGATCTCTTTATTTGTGCGGTTGCCAAGAATGGCATTGATAGAATCGATCAGAATCGATTTCCCTGCGCCAGTCTCACCGGTAAGAACATTAAAGTGCTCACGGAAAGAAACAACGGCTTTCTCAATGACCGCAACATTTTCGATCTGCAGTTCTCGTAACATCAGCGATAACTCCGAATGCTTAATCAGCAATCTGATCCAGACTGGAATGTGCACTTTCTACAACTGTCTGGATATCAAAATTATTACTATCTGAGCCTTTCTTAACATAGGCAAGGAACTCTATATTGCCTTTTGGCCCCTTGATTGGTGAGAAATCCAGTGCAAGGATTCCGAACCCCATATCAATCAGAGAATGAATTACATCGGAAACGACTTCCAGATGGACAGCTCTATCCCGTATGACACCGTTCTTCCCGACTTTGCTTTTCCCCGCCTCAAACTGCGGCTTGATAAGGATGACACCTTCCCCGCCATCTCGCAGAAGCGCAAAAACAGCGGGAAGAATCAGTTTTACGCTGATAAAGGAAACATCCATCGAAAAGAAATCAAGCGCATCCGGAATCGTTTCCTCGCTCAAATAACGGGCATTAGTGCGTTCAAGACAAACGACTCTGGGGTCGTTCCTCAGCGACCATGCAAGCTGACCGTAACCTACGTCGACTGCATAGACTTTCGATGCGCCGTGCTGAAGCATACAGTCGGTAAAGCCGCCTGTTGATGCCCCGATATCCGCGCAGATGCATCCGTCAAGAGAGAGTCCGTATTTCTTTATTGTCTTTTCCAGTTTAAGGCCGCCGCGACTGACATACCTCAGTTCTTCAGCGATCCGGATTTCAGCGGTTTCGTCTATGCTGGTTCCCGCCTTCTCGCATTTTTGACCGTTAACATAGACGTTTCCCGCCATGATCAGGGCTTTTGCTTTTTCTCTGCTTTCTGAAAGTCCCTTTTCAACTAGCAGAACATCAAGTCTCTTTTTCATCAGACGTTTCCTTGAGGTAACGATAGATTGAATTGGCATCAAGACCATACATTTCTTTTTGCCTGTCAACAGAAGCTTGCATGATACGATTATCATTAATCGCGATAATGTCGAATTGAGGTTCTGTTGATATTTTTGCCTTGATCTGTTCCCCTATTCCGCCTCTATATGAACCTTCTTCGACAAACAGCACGCGTTTATAGGTTTCTATCAGGTCGATTGCCGTCTCAGGGAGAGGAATGATCATGTTCAGTTTCAAGATATCACAGTGGATTCCGTTTCCGTCGAGCATATTTGCAGCCTTCTGAACTTCAGCGAATTCCCGTCCGTAGGTAATTATCAGGGTTCTCGCATTATCGTGAGGACAGCGTATGAGATCCCAATCCTTGCCCGTACAGACGTAATCGGAAAGGAGCGGGTCCTCTTTTCCGCGCGGGTAGCGGATCGCTTTTGGTCCGGACATCCGTATCAGTTTGTTCATCCAGTAAATCAGCTCTGAATAGTTGGATGGAGAGACAACATGGAAATTATTAAGAACGGAAAGGAGCGCCACATCATAAATGCCTTGATGTGTCTCACCATCGTCACCGACGAAACCTGCTCGGTCGATTGCAAGCAAGATGTTGCTGCCGTTCAGACAGATATCATGTACCAACTGGTCAAAACATCTTTGAAGGAATGTGGAGTATACGCAAAAGACAGGTTTTTTCCCTCCCTTGGCAAGACCGGACGAGAACGTAACGGCATATTCTTCAGCAATTCCGACATCAACGAATCTGTCCTTGTGGGAATGGTAGAAATATTGGAGACCGGTTCCGTACTTCATTGCTGCTGTGACAGCAAATACGGATTGGTCCTGATCCGCGATCCGGTTCAGCTCTCTTCCGAAAGTATTGGAGAAACTATCGGCAAGAGAAATGTCCGGGTTGCCCTTCTCAAGGTCAAAACTTCCTACGCCGTGATAAGCACCGGGGTTCTTTTCAGCCAGAGTGTATCCTTTCCCCTTCTGAGTAATGACATGGACAAAATACGGACCGTTTGATGTTCTGGACAATTGGGAGAAAATCTTGGTCATCTCGGAAAGATCATGACCGTCGATCGGACCCACATAGTTGAATCCGAACTCTTCGAACATTGTTCCGTCGAACAGCTTCCGGCGGAAAGATGTTTTCAGGTTAGTAATCAGGGTTTCTGTCGGTTGTCCGATTACAGGAACATGGTGAAGGACTTTCTTAACATTATCTTTTAACTGGATGTAGTTTTCAGTGTTTCGCAATCCCATCAGGTACTGTGAAACACGGCCGACACTTTTGGAGATTGACATCGAGTTGTCATTGAGGATGACAATGAGATCCTTGAGTTCGGTATTGATATTATTCATCGCTTCATAAGCGAGACCGCCGGTAAGTGCGCCGTCGCCTATGACCGCAATCGTCTTTGAGCGGTTACCGGATGCTTTCTTTGCCGTGGCGAGCCCAATCGCCTGAGCAATAGATGTACTGGCATGTCCTTCAATAAAGGAATCAAAGATGCTTTCGGATGGCTTTGGAAAGCCTGAGATCCCATTTTCCTTACGAAGCGTATGGAATTCTTCTTTCCGTCCAGTCAGCATTTTGTATGGATAACACTGGTGACCTACATCAAAGATGATGGTGTCAGATGGAACATTAAAGGCGCTCAGCAAGGCGACAGTTAACTCAACTACACCAAGATTGGAAGCCAAATGGCCTCCATTCTGGGAAACGATTTCCACCATCTCGTCACGGATTTCATTGCAAAGCTGCAACTTTTCAGATGGCTGAAGTTTTTTCAGGTCTACAGGTGAATTGATCGAATCTAATACTTTCGTCATTTAATCCGCACCAACAATTGCATGGCATACCATTTCAGCGCGTCACTGTTACTGAAACAGTTCAAAACCAGGCAAGCTTCCTGTGTTTTTTTTATTGCAGATTCCCTTGAACGGTCAATGCCATAGAGGGAAACATACGTCTTTTTTTCGTTTTTTACATCGCTGCCAATTGTTTTACCAAGTACTTCGGCGGAACTGGTAACATCCAGGATATCATCGACGATCTGAAATACCTCCCCCGTCTTTTCGGCGAAAGTGCGCAGCGCATCGAGTTTTTTCTCTTCTTCCAGTCCTGCACAGGCAGCACCCATCAGTACTGCGGCTACAATCAGTTTGCCGGTTTTATACTGATTGATCTCCTCAAGCTGAAGCTGTCCTTTTTCCGCCTGCAGATCCATCTCCTGCCCATGGATCATACCTCTGTTTCCGGCAGCATCTGCAAGAATGAAAGTCAGTTTTCTGACTGAAGCCAAATCGGGTATCAGAGCAATCTGAGAGAATGCTTCTGTAAGCAGAGCATCACCCGCAAGCAGAGCGGTTGCTTCTCCGAATTGTTTGTGGCAGGAAGGCCTACCTCTTCTGAAATCATCGTCATCCATGCACGGGAGATCATCGTGGATCAGGGAATATGTATGAATCATTTCCAAAGCTGCTGCTGCAGGAACCGCGTTCCCGTGCTCACCCGAAAGCATGTCACAGGTCAGAAACAAGAGAGCCGGACGGATCCGCTTTCCTCCTGCCAGCAGAGAATAACGCATTGCATCTCCCACCGAACCCGGCTGATTCTCTGTTGCCCTTAGAAGATACTCATTGATCTCCAGAGTATATCGATCGATTACATCCTGATAGTTCACTGCAATTCCTCCGAAAAAGAGGAAGCGATACGGACGACTTTCAACTCTGCTTCCGCCAACAGGTTTCTGCAATGCTGAAGCCGTTCTGTTGCTTCTTCGTACAGTTCAATAGACTGCTCCAACCGAAGATTAGTGGAAAGAAGGCCGGTGATCTGTTCGATCCGTGCCATTTCTTCTTCATATGTCAGGATTTCATATTTCATTAGTTTCAACCTCGTCGACTGTACAGGTTACAATTCCGTCAAACATCCGGACCTGCATTTGGTCAGAAATGCCGACATCTCTTGCGGACCGGATGACTTCGCCGTTCTTCATTGCAACCACATAACCCTGCTTCAGCAATCTGAGCGGTGAAAGATTGGAACAAGTTTCGGTCACTCTTCCCAATTCATTTTTCCTGGTCTCAATAAACTGAGAGACTGCAGCGTTCAAAGATAGAACGTGTTGATCTACTGATTCGCGCATGAAACGGAACTTTGATCTCAGTACAGAAGCCGAATCCAGGACCAGTTTCTGTTTTGATTCCAAATCAGCGACATAATCCGGGACGGCTAGTTCGGCCGCTGCGGATGGAGTTGGTGCACGCAGATCCGCAATCAGGTCCAACAACGTAACATCTATCTCGTGTCCTACGGCAGAAATGAAAGGCACCTTAAGTTTGGAGGCGGCGAGCACCAGTTTTTCTTCATTGAATATCCAGAGATTGTCCTTACTGCCGCCTCCCCTGGTGATGATCACCAGATCGGGCAGTTCCGGTCCCCGATTGATCGAGTCAATCATTCTGCAGATGGAGTCGACGGCAAAAGCCCCCTGGACATTGGAGGAGTAAAGACGCAGTTCCACAAATGGATCCCGTAGGGACATAAAATTGATAATGTCCTGGATAGCTGCCCCGGACTCGGATGTAATGATGGATATAATCTTAGGGCACCTGACCAGCTGGCGTTTTCTGGATACATCAAAGAGACCCTGGGACTGCAGCTTCTCTTTCAGTAAGTCGAGCTTTGTTTTGCGGTCACCAGCGCCCTTTTCCACCATATTCTTTACGTATAACTGAAAATCGCCTGTTACTTCATAGAGTGACACATCGCAGCAGACAAGGACTTTCATACCTTCTTCGGGCATAAACTTCAGCTTGGATGCGTATCCGTAAAACATGACACACTTAACGCTGCAGTGCTTGTCGATCAGCCTGAAATACATGTGGCCGGACGCAGTATGCAGTTTGAAGCCGGAGATCTCCCCTTCCACCCAAATCTGAGAAAGAACCTCATCAGATTCAAGAAGAGATTTTACGTAACGGTTCAGAGCTGTTACTGAAATACTTTCGCGATTCATATTATTTGTTCAGACTTTTCTCGATATTGCCCAAAGCACCATTAATAAACTGATAGTCATCGGTATTCCCGAACTGCTTGGCAAGATCAACAGCCTCATTGATAACAGCACCCGAAGGAACATCCTGCATGTACAGGAGTTGGGCGACACTGATCCTGAGAATCGCTAAAGATACTTTGGGAAGACGTTTCAGAGTCCAGCCTTTCAGGTTGGAAGAGATGATCTCATCGATTTGTTCCCGGTGCTCTACTGTCAGACTGACAAGGGCGTGTGTGAATTCATCTGCTTCAAGAACCAGACCGTCCTCGAGTTCGATCGAATCTTCCATCACAAGTTCATCATTTGCATAAAGCTGAAATACATACAGAAAAGCATTTCTTCTCGCTTCTGAACGGGTCATAATCAACCTCACATTTAACCTGTTTATTACTCAAATTATTATATCATTGACACTATACCGAATACAAATTAACAAAGCGTGAAGAATCCTATGAATGAAAGAACAAATCTTCATACAGAAACCCCGGGGCAATGATGTGATCACAGCCCCGGGGTTCATTCTTTGTTATTTATTCAGCATTTGAAGGAGATCGCTCTCTGAAATGATTGGTACGTGCAATGCATTTGCTTTTTCTGCCTTGCTTCCAGCATTTTCGCCTGCCAGGACATAAGTGGTTTTCTTTGAAACAGAGGAAGACACTTTGCCCCCGTTATTTTGGATAAGGTCTTCAATCTCTTTTCGCGAATAACCTTCCAGCGTTCCCGTAACAACGAATGTTTTTCCTGACAACAACTCTGATTCCCTGTCAGAACGGTAGGTCAGATTTACACCAAGTTCCCCGAGTCTGCCAAGAAGATCCGATACGCTCTCCATGGAGAGATATTCAGCAACATTCTCTCCGATCACCGGACCGATTCCTTCGATTGCAGCGATTTCTTCACTGGAGGCTTTCATCAGTTTTTCCAGACTGCCGAAGTGTTCGCAGATGAGAGTGGCCGTCTTTTCCCCGCAGTTCCTGATTCCGAGTGCGGACAGGAGCTGATTGAGATTGTTGTTTTTACTGTTCTGAATTGCAGTAACCAGATTGGAAGCGGATTTTTCCTTGAAATTGTTCAGAGTCAGAACATCCTGTTCCGTCAGTTCATACAGGTCTGATACTCTGCGAACGAGGCCAGCTTCTATCAGGGCGTCGACGGCAGACGGGCCCATCCCATTGATATCCATTCCGCTTTTTGAGCAGAAGTGGATGATGTTCTGCCGGAGCTGCTCCGGACATTCGGGATTGATGCAGCGGAACGCGACTTCATCGTCCAGACGAACGACAGGAGAACCGCAACTTGGACACGTCATCGGAATCCTGAACGGGACACTTCCTTCACGATGATTTTTGGCTTTGATGATCTCCGGAATAATTTCCCCCGCTTTCCGGACTTCAACGGTATCACCGATGCGTATATCCAGCCGGTCAATATTGTCCTGGTTATGAAGACTAGCTCTGGAAACGGTTGTGCCGGAGATCAGGACCGGCTCAAAAACAGCTACAGGAGTGAGTACCCCGGTTCTTCCGACATTCGTTTCAATATCCAACAGAATGGATTCTTTGATCTCTGCAGGATATTTATATGCTATTGCCCAACGGGGGACTTTTATCGTGGAGCCAAGATCATCCCGGATCCCCAACTGATCCACTTTTATCACCGCTCCGTCTGTATCATACGAAAGAGTGGTTCTGATTTCCCCGATCCGCCGGATCTCATTCAGTATTTCAGTTATTGACGAGCAAGCGGCATAGGAATCCAGGACATGAAATCCAAGGGAACGGACCCAATCCAGACCGGAGATGTGATTCGCCTGAGGAACAGACGTCTGCTGAATATTGAATATAAAGACGTCCAGTTTACGGCTTTTCGTGATCTCGGCATCTTTCTGACGAAGAGAACCGGCAGCAGCATTTCTCGGATTTTTAAACGGAGGTACGCCGTCTCTCTCCTGTTGTTCGACAAGTTGAGCGAATACATCCCGTGGCATGAATACTTCTCCACGTACCTCGAGATAACGGACAGACGGGTCGATTTTTTCTGGAATGGTAGTGATGGTACGAAGATTCTCTGTGACATCCTCGCCCACAGTGCCGTTGCCGCGGGTGGAACCGCGTACAAAACTGCCGTTTTCATATTCAAGAGAAACAGACAATCCGTCGATTTTCGGTTCGACCGAAAACCTTGCATCGGGATGAGCCGCCTTGATCTTTTCATAGAAGGAAATCACTTCCTCTTCTGAGAAAACATCAGCCAGACTCTCCATTTTGACCTGGTGGATGACATCAGAGAATTTCTTGGAAGAAGCGCCACCGATCTGCTCTGTTGGAGAAGTCTCAGCACGGAACTGAGGATACATGGATTCGAGAGTTTCAAGTTCTCTCAGCAGCTGATCGTATTCTTCATCCTCCAGGACTGGAGCATCTTCCTCGTAATAGAGCCGGGCGTTTTCTTTCAGAAATTCCTGAAGATAACGGATCCTGTTTTCTGCTTCAATCATATCCATGATTACACCTGCTTATAAACTACATTATCTTTTCCGAAATAACGTTCCAGGATCTCTTTCAGGTACAAGTCTGAAGAAGCGAACAATTTTTCCGGAACAAGCATATTTTTACGTTCTTTCTCATAGAAAAAGTGAACCGGGATACTGCCGTGGAAAATCCTCAGTATCGCACTTGCGCGGTCAATCCGGTCGAGGTCTTTTTCCGATGAAAACCGGATGTAGATCGTATATCCTCCTGAAAAAGAAGTCCCCTGTTCCTGAGGCTTTTCCTGGTTGCTTTTTTCCCTTGGAAGCGGATCATATCTTGAAGCGCTGCGTTCGGCATAGTCTTTCTCAAAGTCTTCCAGCGTCATAACATTCGAAACCAGCAGCTTCGGTGCTTCTTCTTCTTTTGAAGATATCCTGCCATCCATGACCAGCAATGCGTTTTTCTTCAGTATACCCGAACATCGAACGAGCGTTTTGGGGAAAACCATTGCTTCGACGATACCGCCCATGTCCTCCGCTTGTACGAAAGCCATCGTCTCGTTGTTCCGGGTGGTCTTTGTCTTCAGGGAAGCAACCTCACAGAACACAAGAACGTTCCGGTTATCGAACTTGTCCGGTTCGGAAAGAATCGATCTGAAAGGAGTAAAACCATACTCCTTGATTCGCGTCGTGTATGAATTCAGAGGATGATCGGACATATAGAGCCCGACCGCTTCCTTTTCAAATTGAAGCAGAACGTTCTGAGGATACTCCTCAAACTGTTCCAGCCCCTCATCCCCGGGGTGCAGTGAGGAAGTACCTTCATTGAACAGGTCGCCAAAACTGATCTGTCCCTCGACCTCAGAGCGCTGGTTCCTGTCGTATATCTTTGCGACATTCTCCAGATTCTGAATAAGTGTTTTCCTGGTCTGACCGATCTCGTCGAACGCACCGCTCTTAATGATGTTTTCCAGTGCTCTGCGGTTCAATTCACCGGTATGCGGCATCCTGCTGTAAAAATCTGTGAAACTTGTAAAAAGACCGTCCTTTTCCCGTACGGATACGATTGATTCTACAAGCCCGCGTCCAACATTCTTGACAGCCTGTAAACCGTATCTGATTTTATTTCCTTCAACGCTGAAATATTGGTAACTCCTGTTGATGCTGGGAGGAAGCAGTTCGATCCCGACCCGCTGGCACTCTGCAATGTATTCCAGAAGTTTATCTGTGTTTTCAACGATGCTTGTCATCAGAGCTGCCATGAATTCGACCGGGTAATGAGCTTTGAGATAAGCGGTCTGGTAAGCGACATCGGCATATACAGCCGCATGGGATTTGTTAAATGCGTAGGAAGCGAATGAAGCCATGTCATTGAAAATCTGATTGGCTTTGTCTTCCGAAATGCCTCGCTCTTTGCAGCCTTCCACGAATTCGAGGCCGCTTTTCTCCATCTCTGCTTTTTTCTTTTTGGCCATTGCGCGGCGTACTACGTCCGCTTTTCCAAAACTGAAGCCTGCCAGTTCACGGCAGATCTCCATGACCTGTTCCTGATAGATGATCACACCGTTCGTGACATCAAGAATAGGCTGCAATTCAGGCGTGATGTAGGTCGTTTTCTCCGGATTTTTCCTGTTCTGAAGGTAGACGGGGATCGAATCCATGGGACCGGGACGGTAAAGGGAGATCAGGGCGATAAGATCTTCAAGATTCCCTGGTTTCATATTGATGATCAGCTGACGCATCCCCGACGATTCAAGCTGAAATACTCCGAGTGTCTCTCCCGATGCGAGCATCGAGTACACATCAGGATCATCAAAAGAAATATCAGCCATCTTGAAGTCCGGGAACCTCTTCCGGATGGCCTTTTCCGCATCTGAGATGACTGTAAGGGTACGCAACCCAAGGAAATCCATTTTAAGAAGTCCCAGCTCTTCCAGAGCAGTCATGGTGAACTGGGTTACCAGGTTGCTGTCATTTCTGGCGAGCGGTACATAATCGCTTACCTCTTTATCCGTGATGACGACACCGGCAGCGTGAGTCGATGCATGTCTCGGCATGCCTTCCACCTGTATAGCTGCGTCAAGTAGCCGTTTCATGGAAGGATCGGTATCATAAACGGTTTTCAGTTCGGGACTGCGTTCGAATGCCTTCTGAATCGTGATATTCAGTTCTGCGGGAATCAGTTTTGCAACTCGGTCGACCTGAGCGTAAGGGTAATTCAGTACCCTTCCGACATCGCGGACGGCAAGCCGCGCAGCCATCGTTCCAAAGGTGATGATCTGCGCTACATGAGTGGAACCATATTTCTCGATGACATAATCGATTACCTGAGAACGCTTCTCATAACAGAAATCGATGTCAAAATCCGGCATTGTGACTCTCTCCGGATTCAGAAAGCGTTCGAAGATCAGGTTGTATTTTAACGGATCGAGATCTGTAATACCCATACAGTATGCGGCAATACTTCCCGCACCGGAACCGCGTCCCGGACCGACAGGTATATCATGCTCTTTTGCATAGTTTATGAAATCCCAGACAATGAGATAATACGTGACATATCCCATTCTCGTAATTACAGATTTCTCATATTCCAGACGGTCGATTGCCTCCTGGGAAGGTGTCCGTCCATATCTTCTTACGATACCGTCATCGCATAGTTCATTAAAGAAATCCAGATTGTCTTTTCCGTCGGGTGCAAAGAACGCCGGCAGTTTCGTTACCCCGAATTCGAAGTCAAAGTTGCATTGGTCGGCGATCAGTGCAGTATTTGTGACTGCTTCCGGAACATATGAGAACAGTTCCGCCATCTCCTGTGTGGATTTTACATAGAATTCATTCGTTTTGAATTCCAGAGGCGAAGCATCGTAG
>CAMKDB010000040.1 GCA_946411155.1 uncultured Faecalibacterium sp. | reverse complement strand
GAGCGTGAGCGGGATGCCCAGAAGGATGAATATCGGAAGAAAAACGATCAACGCGGAAATAACGATCGCAGGAAGATCTCCCTTTTCAAAAGTTCCTTCGGGATAGACCTCGTTCTGTTCCTGACCGTCCTGAATCCGTTTTTCTTCAGAAACAGACTCCAGATAACGTCTGTTCCTTTCTTCCATTACTTCCAGCGCCCGTTTTTGTTTTTTCTCGAACAGTGCCATTATTTCTTTCCTCATGAGAAAAGGGGACGTTTTCTGCGTCCCCCATTTCGTTTACAGGTTCTTTTCCAACAGGTGGTGACAGGCGACATAGTGATTCGGCCTGATCTCCTGCCATTCCGGAACGATCTTTTTGCAGATATCCGTGCAGTATTGGCATCGAGTGTGGAATTTGCATCCGCTCGGCGGATTGACCGGGCTGGGGATATCCCCTTCAAGAATCTGAAGTTCTCTGCTCTGATTCACATCAGTCGTAGGAATCGCGCCGAGAAGCGCCTCGGTATAAGGATGGAGCGGATGATCAAAAATCTCCTGAGAATCTGCAAGTTCGACCATATTGCCGAGATACATGACGCCGATCCTGTCGGAGATGTATTTGACGACAGAGAGGTCATGGGTAATGAACAGATAGGTCAGGTTCTGCTGATCTTTAAGGTCACTCAGAAGGTTGATGATCTGGGACTGAATAGATACGTCCAACGCGGAAACCGCCTCGTCGCATACGACGAATTTCGGATCCGTCGCCAAGCTTCTGGCAATACCGATACGCTGTCTCTGACCACCGGAGAACTGGTGAGGATAACGGTGAACGAAATACGGCGCAAGGCCGCAGTCATCCATGACCTTCAGAATCCTTTCCTGCATTCTTGGGCTGTTTTTCTTGAAGAATCTATGCGCCAGAAGGCCTTCGCCGATAATCTGGCCAACCGACATCCTGGGGTTCAGTGAACTGTACGGATCCTGGAATATCAGCTGAAGATCGCGGCGGAGCTGACGCATCTCCTCATAATTCAGACGCGCAAGATCGATTCCGTCGTCTTTCCACTGCTCATACTTGTCAAAACGCGGGTCGGACCGAAGCGGTTCACGCATCTCTTCCAAAACAGCGTGTTCCTTCTTCAATTCCCCACGGATCTGATCCATCTCTGAACGAATCTCTTCTATCGCCTTCCTGGCCTTTTCCAGTGCGGGAGCAGCTTTTTCGGGATTATCCTTACTGTTATACTCTGCGTCGGCCAGATCGACATTCTTGTCTTCCAGTTTCAGATCAAGAGCATGAAGTTTTCTCGAAAGGTCGTTGATTTTCAGATACTGTTCCGTGACGGGTTTCAGATCTTCAGCGACGATGAATCCGCCAACGATACTGGTGATATCAAAGAGAGCGTCATAAGCTTCTTTCTTGACAAGACGCAGTTCCTCGGTCTTCTCCATCTTCTGTTCGTCAGACATCTTCCCGTATTCTTCGATGAACTTATCACGCTTTTCTTCCAGGCTGACGAGTTTTCTGCGCATGGGTTCCAGATTTCTGATCGTATCCCGTACATACTGCGGGGCGAGTTCATCCAATGAACGTCCGTAGTACATCGTCCTGCCATCGGTCTGTTTATAGACCTGAAGGATCGTGCGTCCAAGAGTAGATTTTCCGCATCCGGATTCTCCGACAAGTCCAAAGGTCTCACCTTCGTAGATGTCGATCGTAATTCCGTCGTTAGCCTTGTTGTAGACTCCTTTTCGAAGTGGGAACCACTGTTTCAGATCACGGATCGAGAGCAAAACTTTTCTTTCACTTGATTCCATTTTGTCTCTCCTTCTTATTGGGATAGTAGCAGCGGATCTCCTGAACGTCTGAGATCCTTTCCATCGGGGGCTCAGCCTCGAAGCACTTCTCTGTGGCATATTTGCACCGAGGAGCGAATTTGCATCCTTTCGGAAGATCCAGCGGATGCGGAACCGCACCGGGAATCGCCTCGAGTCTGGTGTGGGCAGGAGTATCAAGACGCGGGATCGAGACCATCAGGCCTTCCGTATAAGGATGGCTGAATTCTGTCTCCGGGTCGAACAGCACTTTGGCTGGAACCTGCTCGACGACCTGACCACAATACATGACCGCGACATAGTCTGCCATCTGGTTAATAACACCAAGGTCATGCGTAATAAAGATGATCGCAGTACCTTTTTCTTTCTTAAGGTCGTTCATCAGGCGAAGAATCTGTGCCTGAATCGTAACATCCAAAGCCGTTGTTGGCTCATCGGCAATCAGCAGTTTTGGTTTGCATGCAAGCGCCATGGCGATCATGACACGCTGCCGCATACCGCCGGAAAGCTGGTGAGGATACTGTTTTGCAACGATCTCAGGATTAGGGATCTTAACATCGTTCAGCATCTCAACTGCATGGACAGCAGCTTCCTTTTTGGTCATGTTCTGGTGAATCATGAAACACTCGGACAGCTGACGTTCAATCGTAAAGACAGGGTTCAAACTCGTCATCGGTTCCTGGAAAATAACGGAAATCTCATTTCCGCGGATCTGATACATTTCCTTGTCAGAGATCTTTGTCAGATCCCTGCCATTGAACTCGATCTCGCCGCTGTCGATATATCCGTTTCCGTCAAGCAAACGGAGAATACTCATTGCCGCAACGCTCTTACCGGATCCGGATTCGCCGACAACCCCCAGTGTTTCTCCTTCGTTTACAGTATAGCTGACGTCATTGACCGCCTTCACGACACCGCGTCTCGTTGTGAAATAGGTGTGGAGGTGTTCAAGCTTCAATAATTGCTTTGCCATATTTTACTCCCTCCTTATCTTCCGCTGGACTTCGGGTCGAGCGCATCGCGAAGACCGTCGCCGATCAGATTGATGCAGATGCAGGACAGACCGAAAATCGCGCCGACAAATACCCAGTTCCACCAATAGTTCTGAATCGTAACGCTGTTATTCGCGCCGTTGAGCATATTGCCCCAGGTCGGAGTGGGAAGCGGAACACCGAATCCCAAATAGGACAATGTGGATTCTGTCAGCATGGAAGTTCCGAATGCAAGTGTGATGGAGACCAAACACACAGACATTACGTTCGGGATAATGTGCTTAAAGATGATCTGCCATTCCTTGACACCCATGGTCTTGGCAGCAACAACATATTCCATCTCGCGCTGTGAAAGCATCTGAGCTCGCACAAGGTTACACAGGCCAGGCCAGGAAAGAATTCCCAGAATGACCATGATGATATACATGCGCTGGCCAACAGAAACACGGGTTCCCATAACAGCGGAAAGGATCATTGCAAACGGGATAAACGGCATACTGGAAATAACTTCCGCGACCCTCATGATCAGCATATCTACCCAGCCGCCGAAATATCCGGCAAGACCGCCAAGAATTACGCCGATGATCATTTCAATTACAACGGAAAGAGCACCGATCGTCATGGTCATCTTACCGCCATTGACGAGACGGGCAAAAATGTCACGTCCCAGGTTGTCAGTGCCCATAATGAAGCCTTTCAGGCCCCAGGAATAGACTTTTCCGTTTTCATCGATGGCATAGTTCTGGAAAGAACCGGAGTTCATTGAAACGATATGAGCCTTCTCAACTTCGTCCGGAACATCACACTGACCATAACGGTTGCTTCCCCAGCAGATTACGTCTCCATTCACCAGGTGGGCGGCAAAGTGATAGCGTCCGCCTTCGATATTGTCAACTGCAGCATGGAATTCAGGCGGATTGTCTTCGCCCTTTGTAGCAGCGCCCCAAACGATAACAGAACCGTCTTTCTTGATTGCTGCCACCGTATTTGTGGATGCAACGATACTCACAACATCGGATGTTGCTTCAGCCGGAACTTTTGTAATCGTGCTCGAAGCGACAAACCCCGGATTCACAACGCTTCCGTCATCCAGAAGAACAACGAACGCAGTATTCGTCAGAGCCATGTCCACGATATGTCCCTGCAGTTCCCTGCGCACATCCAGATCGACGAAGTTGGAGTTGCCCCAAACGAACAGTTTTCCGTCCTCAGTCAGCGCAGCGCTGAACTGGTTAGATGCCTGAAGATCGATGATCTTCGAGGTATGCATCATGTTGTTTGCTAAAAGATCGCTCGGAAGTCTGGTCTGTCCGAGACGTGCATTTCCCCATGCATAGACCACACCCTGGTCATCCAGGGCGACAACGTGGTCCGCACCGGCTGCAACTTTTACGATCTTGGCATTTCTGACTTCATCGGGGACATTTGCGACATCGACGACCTTAGAGATCTTGGTCTTTCCCCAAGTATATACATTGCCCTGGAGGTCAACTCCCACGCCATAGTTGTTACCGACACCGATATCGGCAACGCCGTTCTTTTCCAGTTCGTCCGGAAGATTCATCATATCGTATCCCGGAGCAATATTGACAAGTGTACTGTCCTGTTCACCCAGATCCAGCGTAACGTAGTTCGGGGCGATGAACACGAACAGCATAATCGCGATCAGAAGGAAAAGAGCGATCACGGACAAAGGCTTGGAGAAGAAGTTGCGGATGACCATCCGCATAGGGCTCTGAAGCTGCTCTTCTGCATAGATATCAAGTTCCTTGTTCGGGAAAAGAAGGCGCTTGACCCAGCGGGCAAGGAAAAATTCCTTTTTGGAGGAGGTGTTATTCGTATCTTTTGACATTTTTCCGTCCCCTCCTTATTTATCGATCCTGACACGCGGGTCAACGATCGTATAGACAACGTCGGTGAGCAGAACACCGAACAAGCTGACAAGTGTGTAGAACATCTGCATGGCCAGAACCAGCTCATAGTCTGTCGTACTCAAGCCATCCCAGTATAGTTTGCCTGTTCCGTTGAGTGAGAACGTATTCTCAATGACCAGCGCACCGCCGGTAAACACACTGATGATCCATCCCATGATAGACGTCGAGACAGGAAGCAGCGCATTACGCCATGCATGGCTGTAAATAACTACTTTTTCTTTCAGACCTTTGGCGCGTGCCGTACGGATATAATCCTGAGACAGTGTATCGATCATGGCTGCACGGACCGTACGGGTCATGCCGGCGAGTCCGGTAAAAACAAGAACGATTATCGGCAGGCACATATAATAAAGGCGGTCAAGCAGTTCTCTCGTCCCTTCATACGTCGCACCAGGGGTCTTAGCTCCGCCGACGGGGAACCATCCAAGCAAAACAGCAAAAATGTAAATGAACAAGATACCGATCAGGTAGGTCGGTAAACTATATCCAATAACTGTCGTAGCCTGAATAATACTGTCAGACGTCTTACGTGCATGGACTGCACAGTAGATTCCCAGCGGAATCGTGATGGCAAGCGTAATGACAGTAGAGATAAAGTTCAGAATAATCGTATTAGCCATCGGGATCTTGATAATATCGACGACGTTACGCTTACGGCTGACAGAATAGCCAAAATCGCCCTGCAGCATTCCGCTGTAAGTGCCGTCAATATCCTTCACAAATCCCATCCACCGAGCATAACGAACGATCAGCGGATCATCCAGTCCGAGTTTCTGCCGCAGTTCCAAATACTGCCGGTTGAACTCTTCCGGTTTGAGAGATTTCCGAAGCGGCTCCATCTGGACCAGAGCCGGGTCACTCGGAATTAAGTTGTAGACGAAGTACATCATTAGCGATACGACAAAAAAGACGATCACAAGATATACCAGTCTTTTGATCATATACTTGACCACAGTAATAGCCTCCATGTTTAACTACATGCCTTTAAAACGTTAAACCGTAAAAAGGCAATATGTAAAAGACATATTAACACAGAGCGACGAAGAAAGCAATAAAATATCCCCGCTTTCTCAGGAGAAAACGGGGATATTCTTAAATAGTATCTCTACCTAGGGACTGATCAGCAACAAATCTTAGCCAACGAAGTCAGCATAGACGATTGCACGAGAGAAGCCCCAGAACGGACCTTCAACATAGTTGGTGATGGTGTTCGGATAGACAGAAACATAGATGTTCGCATAAAGCGGTACTCTCGGGAGAACCTCATTGTAGCGGACAACGAACTTCTGCCACATATCGAGATAGGTGTCATAGTCACCGGGCTCAACACCGAATACCATGTCCATGGAGAGCTTATCGAGCTCCTGATCATAGCAGTGAGTGGTGTTGTAACCTTCCTCGATGTATGCCGGATCGGTGGTGAACTCATAGGAGAAGTCATAAGCACCGGAGTTCCAACCAGTTGCCAGGTTGAACATGTTGTAGGTCGGGACGGAGTAGTCGCCGCCGAGGCCATAAGCATCCTGACGATACATGTAGTTGAGCAGCTCGGGGAATGTCATGATGTTCTGCTTCACTTCCACACCAGCTTCCTTCGTTGCAGCGCCGTTGGCGAGCATCGTGGCGAGGAGGTCGGAGACGGAGTTGCCTTCAGAAGAAGCCCAGTTCAGGGTTGCGGGCATGAGGATCTTGCCGTCAACATTGACGCAGAAATCTTCATAGTTAGCAGCCTGCTCTGCGGTGACTTCCTTATAGCGAACGAGGCCGGAACCATCAACATAGTCGGTGCCGTCAGCGTTAAGAACGAAGCCAGCCTCTTTCAGAAGCTCAACAGCCTTAGCCGGGTCAAAGTCATAGGTGTTCAGGTTATTGGCCAAGAACTCCTTGCTGTCATTGTACATAGTGAAAGCCGTGCAGTACGGGCCATGGACAACGCCGCCCCAGCCCTGGCAGAACGTGCTGGCGAACTCGTTGCGGTCGAGGAGGTAGGCAACAGCCTGACGGAACTCCTGGAACTGAGCAGGACCGAGGTCGCATGCGAACTGGAAGTAACCGAAACCAGCACGGTCATAGGATGTGTAGTTGCCATCGAAGGTGCCTGCATCGATCAGGTCGAGAGCTGCGTTAACGAGCTCGCCATCGGCGATGCTGGAATACAGCTCGACGCCGCCGGTTGCCAGGTTGTCGATGATGGTCTCATCCTCAGCTTTGACGATGATGACTTTCTGGACACTCGGCTTGCGGCCATCAAAGGTGCCGCAATAATTGGGGTTGATCTCCAGTGTGATCTCGTTGGCGGACTTGTCGAAGTTGACAAGGTTGTAGGGGCCAGCGGTTACACGGTTGGAGGTCGCATACTGAGCTGCGGAGACACTGTCAAGAACAGAAGACAGCTCTTTGCCGTCGGCGTTCTCAAGATATGCGCCTTCGCCATCGTCCTTAACGGACCAGCCGGGTCCGAACCAGTAGTCGAGGTTGACTGCCTGTGCGCCAGCCATTGTCAGCTCATAGTAATACGGAAGGACTGTGGATCCATCATAGCCAGTGGCCATAATGGTCTGGGAGAACTCGTACTCGCCAAGGAGACGGAGTCCGGGCAGCACGTTGGTGGTGCCTTCACGGTAGTCCTTGCCGCCGGGGATGTAGTTGTAGGAGGAAGAGGTTGTGCCTGCATCCTTGCCGACCTTGCTCAGTGTGAAGAGCGGCCATGCGAGGAAGTTTTCGGCCTTAACCGGATCACCATTGTTGAATACGAGACCCTCTTTGATCTTGAAGGTGTAGGTAACACTGCCATCTTCATTCTCAGTACGGGTGTAGGAATCAACAACTGCGTCGTTGATGACATAGTCGCCACCGAAGTTGGAGGTAACTGTGTTCATGTCATCAGTCAGGGTGAGGACATCCTGGTCAGTGGCGTTGATGGAGCTGGTGAATGCACCGTATGCCCAGTCGCCGTTGGCCTCTGTGTCAGTTCCGATGATGACCTGATTCGGCTTAGCAACAGGAGCCGGTTCGGGTTCACCAGTAGGAGCAGGTGTCGGCTCCTCAGCGGGCGTGGTACCGCCGCAGCTGGTCAGAGTCGCAACACAAAGGGCAAGCAGAAGGATGACACTCAGAAGTTTTTCGATCTTCTTCATTTTGCTTTTCCTTTCAAAAAGTGTTTCAAAAATAATGCGTTTGTCGCAATTATTTCGATTATGGAATGTCTCGGGTACTTTCCCCCTTTTGACATTTCCAATAATTTATAGCATTCTCGCCAAATTGTCAACGAAATCGGGCGTTCATTGGTGATTTTCACTAAATTGTAACCTCTGTTTGAACAATTGCACAATTTTGACGATTTCAGAACTGTATTTCTTCTATCTTTTGACATCTATTGTGCAGTTGTCTCATACTACATATACTATAAATAGTAACAAAGAAGATATATCCTCTATGCCGTTTCTGAGGTAGTTATGGAACAAAAATCAAAACGCACGCGGCTTGTTCTCGCCACCGCATTCTGTTATTTCTTTTATTTCGCACAATCCGTTGCACGCAACGTGTACAACACGCTCACCCCGTTTATCATTGCTCATTACGGAACGAGTCTGACTGAAAGCTCTGTTTTTACGATTGCAGAAAACATCGGCTTCGTCGTTATTATGTACATCGTGACTGTCGTTGCGGACAGGATAGATAAGGCCTGGCTCCTGTTCGGACTCGGTTCTGTATACAGCGTGATCCTTCTAGTCATGGGAAACAGTCCGTCTTTTCTGCTGTTCGTTTCTTCTCTCTTCATCACCGGCATGATTGGCAGGTATATGGACACCACTTGCACCGCCTATATCAGCGATCTGTACGGCGAAAACAGGAATCGTTACATGAGCCTCCTCCTGATCCTGTTCTATGTCGGAAGCACGCTGGCTCCGAACCTCAACACCTTCATCATTGAAGTCATTGGGCAAAAGTGGTATGTCACCTACGTCATCGCCGGCGTACTGATGGGGACTGGCAGCATCCTATATCTGGTTTTTCTTCTGACCGTGAAGAAGCCTGCCACTGCAGTTTCAAAACAAACCGCGAGAAACGAACAAAAAAAGATCAGCGCACTGACACTGATCAAAAACCGGAACATTGCCTCTCTCTGCGGGAACTACCTGTTCAACGCCTTCGCGATGTATTCTTCTTCGCAACTGATCCTGTACCTCTCAATGACAGATCCCACTGTGTACACGACCTCTGTCCGTGGTTTTATTGCGACAGCAGGCTCTGTTGGACTTGTAGTAGGGAGCGCACTGTATGTCTGGATTTCCCAGCGGATGAGTGCTGACAAATATCTTCGCGTTGAAATTCTGGTAACTTTTCTGTTCAGTTTCCTTGGTTTGCTTATCAACCGGCCTTTATTCTGGATGCTTTCTAAATTTCTCTCCAGCGCGATCGGCGGAGGCAGCTTTACAGCAAGAACACTTCTGTGCTGTGAAGAATATCCGGAATACTCTTCATCCGCGATCGCTGTCGTCTCTCTTACGTCCGGTATCGCTTCCATCATTGCCACGCCTTTGCTCAACATGCTGGCTGAAGCGACTTCTTTTCGGTTCGCGATGTACTTCTCTCTCCTTCTGAGCATCGGTGCATGGTGCATGATGAAATTCGGATACAAACCGCATGGCGCTGCACCATTCCCCGAGGCTGAATGAAACCAGAACAATACCAAGAAAGCATCTGCAGTTTCAGTTGCAGATGCTTCTTTGTATTATGAAAACCGTTTAATCTTCCATAGACTCCAGTTCATCGACCAACTCGCCGAACAGTTTCAGCGCAGAGTTGACCGGATCAGGAGTACTCATATCCACACCGGCAATCTTCAGAAGAGAGATCGGATCTGTACTGCTTCCTGAAGACAGGAACCGCTTATAGTCTTCAACAGCTGGCTCGCCCAATTCAAGTATCCTGTTGGCGATAGCAACTGCTGCGGAGAAACCAGTCGCGTACTGATAAACATAATAATTGTAGAAGAAATGCGGAATACGCGCCCATTCCAGAGAGATCTCATCGTCCGAGATCATATCAGGTCCAAAATACAGTTTGTTCAGCTCATGGTATTTCTCACATAGCGCATCTGCCGTAAGCGTTTCTCCCTTTTCCGCCATTTCGCCCATCATCAGTTCAAACTCTGCGAACATCGTCTGCCTGTAGACCGTTCCTTTGAACGAATCGAGGAAATGATTGATCAGGTACGCACGCTGTTTTTTGTCCTGAGTCTTTCCGAGAAGGTATTTCATCAGCAGGACTTCATTGCAGGTAGACGCAACTTCCGCGACAAAAATCACATAGTCTGATGTGCATACGGGCTGATATTTAGTGCTGTGGTAACTGTGCAGCGCGTGCCCCATCTCATGGGCAAGGGTGAACATGCTGTCCAGGTTATCTTTCTGGTTCAGCAGCACATAAGGGTGCGGTCTTCCGCTACCTGTGGAATATGCACCTCCGCGTTTTCCCTCGTTTGGCCGAACATCAATCCAGCGCTTCTCAAAACCTTCTCTAAGGAGGTCCGTGTAGTCCTTTCCCAGAACAGAAAGCGCATCAAGAACCGTGTTTTTGGCCTCTTCAAAAGGAATAGTAACAGCCGCATCGCTCACGATCGGAGCGTAAACATCGTACATATGGAGTTCATCCAGCCCCATCATCTTCCTTCGGACTCGAACATAATGATACATTTTGTCCAGATTGCCATGCACGGCCTGGATAAGATTCCGGTACACTTTCTCCGGCACTTCGGTCTCATCCAGTGCTGCCTCAAGTGTTCCGGCATAATTGCGGGCACGTGCCTGAAACACCAGCTGTTTGAATTGGCCGTCCAGTATTGCAGCAAATGTGTTTTTCAGTTCGCTGAACTTATTGTAATAGGTTTTAAAAACCTGCTCTCTGAACCGGACATCGTCTGACTCAAGAAGAAAAGGAAGGTTATCTTCTGTCAGCTGATGACTGTTTCCTTCCGCATCGGTGACCTCGGGGAACTTCATTTCCGCGTTTCTTAATACGCCGCCTATGGTATCCGGAGACGAAGTGACTTCGCCTGAAAGAGCCAGGATACGCTCAGCTTCCGGAGACAGAATGTGAGCCTTTCTCCTCCGGATATTGTACAAAACACGGCGATATGCATTCAGTTCAGGTTCTTCCTCGAAAAATCTTTCCAGAGTCTCATCGGAAATCGCCATGATTTCAGGGGTAAAAAATGATGCCGCGCTCATAATGGCAACATATATCCCCCTTGCCTTCCCAGCCATGTCCTGATAATAGTTATTACCCGTGTCTTCATCGCTTCTGCAGTTGGCATATGTAAACAGCGGTTCTATCCGAAGCATGATCTCATCCTGCAGTTTCATGCCGGCAAGCAAATTGTCCGAGCTTGTTCCAAGTTTCCCCTGAAAGCTCTGTATCTCTGAAGGCAGCGCTTTCAGCGCCTCATACTCTGCCATCCATGCATCATTTGTCTCGAACAGGTCTTCGAGTCTCCAGGTTTCCTGAAGCAGGACCTCACTTCTTTTCGGCAGTCTTTCATTTTCCATATAAGTTATTCCCTTTCATTTGAGTTCAAATCCATCATAATGAGTTTCCACCGGATGTTCAATCCGTGATTGCATTCCTTCCCTTCTTCCTCTAAACTTTTAAACATGCAGGATACAGACAGAAAACAAAAAAAGACAAAGGATTATTTCCGGGGCATGAAAGATGGCATTCCGATTGCGCTTGGATACTTTTTTGTGTCAACAGGTTTTGGTATCAGCGCAGTCAACGAAGGACTAAGCGTACTGGAATCCATACTGATCTCCCTGACAAATCTGACATCTGCAGGTCAGGTCGCCGGGCTCCGAATCCTTTCGGAGAACACCGCTTTCGCGATTTCCGCTGCGGAAATGCTCCTTACTCAGCTTATTATCAATCTCCGATATTCCCTTATGGGTATTTCTCTTTCCCAAAAAACGGACGATACCTTTACGCCCGGAAGAAGAGCGCTCTGCGCATTTTCCATCACCGACGAAATCTTTGCACTCGCCTCCTCTTCTTCGGAACCTTTCAGCGTCTTTTACTTTCTCGGACTCAGTTTCCTTCCGATACTCGGATGGTCCGGCGGGACATTCCTCGGAGCAACAGCCGGCTCCGTACTCCCCGCCGAGATCAGCTCCATCTTTGGAATCGCAATCTATGGAATGTTCCTTGCCATTTTTGTCTCCCCTTCCAAAAGGGATAAATCCATCTGTTTCTGTGTTACCGTTTCCGCCGCATTGAGCTGTGCGATAGGGTACATCCCGATTTTCCGTTTTATCTCTCCCGGCTTCTCCATTATCATTTCTTCAGTCATCGCAGCGGTACTGACAGCCCTCTTCTTCCCGCACGAGGAGGTCATATCATGAGAATCTACGGTCTGATTGCAATCATGGCAATATCGACATATCTTGTGCGCATGATTCCATTTGTTGTTTTCCGCAATAAAGTCGAGAACCACTTTCTGAAGAGCCTTCTCTATTATCTGCCATACGCCATTCTCAGCGCCATGACTTTCCCTGCCATTCTTTATGCTACCGGCGACCTTACTTCTGCAGTCGCAGGTCTGGCTGCCGGAATTATCCTCGGACTTCTTGACAGGTCTCTGGTCGAAATCGCTCTGGCAACAAGCCTGGTCTCATTTCTGTTCTGGTATTTTCTTCGATAGGAGGTATTCCCATGCTGATCCGGTATGCGACAATCCGTGACCTTCCAGTGATCCGTCAGATCTATGACTCCGCAAAGCAATATATGAGAGCAAGCGGAAACCCCACGCAATGGGACAGCAATTATCCCAGTGACGAACTGCTTATTTCAGACATGGGAAAAAGGCAGCTGTATGTAATAGAAGACGATGAATCGGTCCATGCCGTCTTTGTTCTCGCAGAAGGTCCCGACCCGACTTATGGCAAAATCGACGGTGCTTGGCTCTCCGACCGGGATTACATGGTCATCCACCGCATCGCAAGTGACGGTAAAGTGCGCGGAGTCCTGACAGAGGCGCTCCGGTTTGGGTTTGGCAGGGCCTGCTCCATCCGGATCGATACCCACCGAGATAACCATATCATGCAGTCGTTGCTGGACAGGAACGGTTTTTCCTATTGCGGAGTCATATATCTGGAGAACGGTGATCCGAGGCTTGCTTATCAGGCCGACAGATGAGAAAAGGACCTCAGCAGAGCTGAGGTCCTTTTGTATTGTTCTTTAAGCTCAGAGGCCCATTTCCTCGCGGACTTTGATGAAGCAATCGACCGCAAAATCAATATCCTCTTTTGTGTGATTGGCACAGATCTGTGTGCGGATCCTTGCTTTTCCTTTGGGCACGACCGGATAAGAGAAGGCCACTACATAGACACCTTTTTCGACCATTCTCCTCGCGAATTCCGCAGTGATCTTTTCATCATAAAGCATGACCGGGACGCAGGGATGGACACCGGGAATGACGTCGAAGCCATTATCGACCATTTTCTTCCGGTAGTACAGCGTCACTTCCTCAAGATGGTCTCTCAGTTCCGTGCTCTCTCCGAGTCTGTCGAACAGTTCGATGCTGGCGCCAGCGATAGCGGGGGCAAGCGTATTGGAGAACAGATAGGGTCTGCTGCGCTGACGAAGCAAATCAATGATCTCCTTTCTTCCGGAAGTATAACCGCCGGAAGCGCCGCCCAGAGCCTTGCCGAGCGTGCCGGTGATTATGTCAACTTTTCCCTGAACGCCACAGTATTCGGCAGTTCCGCGGCCAGTCTTTCCGACAAAACCGACAGCGTGGGAATCGTCCACCATAACAAGGGCATTGTACTGCTCAGCCAGATCCGTGATCCCTTTCAGGTTGCAGATAATTCCGTCCATGGAGAAAACGCCGTCCGTCGCAATCATCTTAATCCTTGCCCCGTTCTCATCCGCTTCCTTCAGTTTGGACTCCAAATCCGTCATATCATTGTTTTTATAGCGATACCTTTTTGCTTTGCAGAGTCTGACGCCGTCAATGATCGATGCATGGTTCAGTTCATCACTGATTACTGCGTCTTCGGGGCCAAGAAGAGTTTCAAACAGGCCGCCGTTCGCATCGAAGCATGAGGAATAGAGAATCGTGTCATCCGTTCCCAAAAAATCGGAGATTTTTTTCTCAAGCCGCTTATGGATGTCCTGCGTTCCGCAGATAAAACGCACAGATGCCATTCCGTATCCGCGCTCGTCATAAGTCTTTTTTGCAGCCTCAATCAATCTCGGATCGTTACCAAGTCCGAGATAGTTATTTGCGCACATGCAGAGCAGTTCCCTACCGTCTTCAAGCCGGACTCTGGATCCCTGAGGTGTCACGAAAGGCGCCTCTCCTTTCAGCAGTCCCGCTTCCCGGATTCCGTCTACTTCTTTTTTGTAATACTGTAAGACTTCCTGTTTATTCATGATTTCCCTCCCTCAGAGCGATGATGTTTTTCCAATCAAGAATGACTTTTCCGGACTGACCGGACAGCATAGCTTCAAATCCTTTCTCATAATCCTCAACATCAAAGTGATGGGTAATAATCGGAGAGATGTCCAGCCCGGCCTGTGTCATTGTTGTCATCTTATACCAGGTATCCCAGACCTTTCTTCCGTAAATCCCCTTGAGGTTTAGTCCGTTGAAGATCACTGTTTCCAGATCCACTACCGTATCTGTCTCCTGAAG
>CAMKDB010000039.1 GCA_946411155.1 uncultured Faecalibacterium sp. | reverse complement strand
TATTGTTGCAGCTGGTCATTTCGGGTCTGAAAAACCGGGAATGCCTGTTTTTTGTGAACTTGTTCAGAAAAGACTTGGATCCAGAGCCGATTGTATTTTATCAATTCGCAACCGTGACCCGTTCAGTATTAAGTGAGGATAGAAAAAGTGGCTCTTGACGCATCAACGATTCATATTCTTGCCAGTGAATTGGAAGAATCTCTGAATGGTAGCAGAGTAGAGAAGATATCCATGCCATCGAGAGATGAGGCGGTTTTTTTCGTTCGATGTTTTTCCGGCAGGAAACAGTTGCTCCTTTCCGCACGTTCTGGCAGTGCGCGTGTTCATTTCACTTCTGAAGAATTTGATTATCCTGTAACGCCTCCGGGGTTTTGTATGTTGCTTCGGAAATACTTACTGAATTCAAGAATAATCGGGGTCGATACGATACCGGGTGACAGGGTTCTTCTTATTCACTTTGATTCTATTAATGAGATGGGAGAACGCGTCTCATTGCTGCTATCAGTCGAAATGATGGGACGCTATAGCAACCTTGTTCTTGTTGACGGCGATGGGATTATCGTAGATGCGTTGAAGCGGATTGACGATACTCAGTCTGAGAAACGTCAATTGCTTCCCGGCCTTGAATTTGTTGCTCCTCCCGTACCGGATAAAAAGAATTTTCTGCTGGACAATATTGATGATCTGGCAGACGAAATTATTTCTTCCCCAAAATTCATTCCGGACGCTGTGCTTCAGAAGGTCTCCGGTCTTTCTCCGCTGCTGTGCAGGGAGGCTGGCCTTGGTTTGGAGGACGTTGCTGCCTCCGATGCGAGTGTAAGCCAGAAAACACTGCTGAAATCCAATCTTATTAGATTGAGGGAACCAATTGAATCACCTGAGAAAAGACGTTGGACCCTTGTTTTTGATGGTGAACGGATGGTCGAGTTCAGTTATCTTGATTTGTTTCAGTATAATGGCCTGAGAAAAGAAGTTTACGGGACAGCCAGTGAATTGTTCGATCGATATTATTCCGCTAAAGATAGGGAATTGCGACTTAAGAATCGTTCTCAGGATCTTAGCAGACAGGTTCGTCAATTACTCGATCGGAGTATACGTAAACAGGATTCCAGACGCGAGGAATTGGGAAATACCGATAAGGCTGATCAGAAGAGATTGTTTGGAGAATTGCTGACAGCGAATCTGAATGCATTTCATAAGGGGGATAACGCTGTTTCCGTCCTAAACTATTATACTGGCGAGAGAGTTACCATTCCTCTCGATGTAACGCGAAGCCCAAATGGAAATGCTCAGAAGTACTATAAAGAATACAGGAAACTACGAACTGCAGCAGAAGTCTTAAAAAGATTGCTTGCTGAGGGTGAACAGGAACAGGAGTATCTTCGCCAGGTTGCTTATGATATTACTCAGGCTAAGACGGAAGAGGATTTCATTGAGATCCGTAAAGATTTAAAAGAGTCAGGGTTTCTTCGTGGTTTCAAATATAAACAGAAAGGCAAAAGGCGAACGGAACCGTTTTTCAGATACATTACTACTGGGGGCTATGAGGTTCTTGTCGGTAAGAATAATGCGGCTAACGAGCGGCTGTCTCTTTCTGTTGCTTCAGGCAGGGATTTATGGTTTCATATTAAAGGGGCAGCTGGTTCCCATGTGATTCTTCGGACAATGGGAAATGATCCTGATGATGTGAGCATGACAGAAGCCTGTGAGATAGCGGCATATCATTCAAGCCAGCCTTTTGGCCAACTCGTACCTGTTGATTATACGGAAGCGAGACGCGTCAGAAAAATCCCGGGCGGGAAGACGGGTATGGTTTCATATACGGATCAGAAAACCGCTTATGTTACTCCGGATGAAGGAAGAGTTCTTGCAAAGAGGGTAAAATGAAAGGAGTTATGAAATGAGTTGGATGAAAGATATAATCGGTACAGAAAAACCGATTATCGCGATGTGCCATCTTCAGCCGATGCCCGGCGATCCTTATTATGATAAAGGGAAGGGCATGAAACATGTGCTTGACACTGCTCGCCATGAATTGTATGCGCTTCAGGATGGTGGTGTTGATGCAATAATGTTCTCCAATGAATTCAGCCTTCCTTACCTGACGACTGTGCGTACAGAAACTGTTGCTTCGATGGCAAGAATAATTGGGGAATTGCAGGATGAGATCAGTGTTCCTTATGGCGTAAACTGTCTTTGGGATCCCATTGCTTCTCTCGATCTAGCTGTTGCAACAGACGCTAAATTTGTTCGTGAAATATTCACTGGGGTTTATGCAAGCGATTTCGGCCTTTGGAATACGGATTGCGGGAAAGTTGTTCGACATCAATATGAGATTGGTGCGGAGCATGTGAAACTATTATTTAATATTGTTCCTGAAGCTGCTGCTTATCTGTCCAATCGAGAGATCGAGTCTATTGCTAAGACGACAGTATTTAATTGCAGACCTGATGCACTTTGCGTCTCTGGTGCTACCGCCGGTACTGCTACAAATCCTGAGACTCTTAGAAGGGCAAAAAACGCTGCG
Source organism: uncultured Faecalibacterium sp. (assembly GCA_946411155.1). Taxonomy (GTDB): domain Bacteria; phylum Bacillota; class Clostridia; order Oscillospirales; family Ruminococcaceae; genus RUG11783. Next base: position 12,046 of record CAMKDB010000039.1, on the reverse strand, counting down.
GGGGATACACCTGTTTTTGCTAATACAGGTTGCCGCGCTGAAACTATTGAAATGCTGCTTGATATTGCTGATGGTGCTGTTGTTGCTACTACGTTCAAAAAAGATGGTAAGTTCGAAAATCTCACAGACGTTTCCAGAGTCAAAGAATTCATGTCTGTCGTAAAGAATTACCGTTCAAATCTGTGAAATTCTTGTGCTTGATAAAAGAACTCCCTGACGAATGTTTGTCAGGGAGTTCTGTTTTTCCACAAATCTGCTTGTTTGATTTTCATTAATTCCGCGTCTATAATAGTACTACTGTCAATATGTAAAATGGGGATTTATGTGGATGATCTATCTGGATAATGCAGCTACAACTTCAGTTCGTCCTGAGGTGACTGCTGAAATTGCATTTCAGCTTGAATCTCATTTTGGGAACCCGAGTTCTCTATATGGGCTTGGACTGGAATCGCGTAAAGTAATAGATCGGTCCAGAATGGTTGTCTCCAAAGGCCTTGGCTGTGATCCGGCTGAAGTCTATTTCACCTCATGCGGTACCGAAAGCAATAATCTTGCGATTTTTGGATCTGCAAGAGCAAGAAAAAAATGGGGAAATAAAGTCATAGTTTCAGGGTTTGAGCACCCTTCCGTTCAGAACACTGTTTCGAGTCTTGCCCAAGAGGGATTTGAGATTATTATTGTTAATCCCGAGAAAGACGGTACTCTCGACACAGACAAGATCATTCATTCCGTAGATGCGAAAACAGTTCTTGTCTGCTGTATGCGGGTAAACAATGAAGTTGGTACTGTGATTGATGTTTCTTCACTTGCAAAACGCGTCAAAGAAATCAATCGGCGGACTGCGTTTCATTGTGATGCTGTCCAGAGTTTTATGAAGCATTCGACGCTACTGAATGGATCGATTGATACCTTGTCTGTTTCCGGACATAAGATACATGGGCCTAAAGGTATAGGCGCGCTCTATATCCGAAAGGGATTTTATATCGATACTGTTCAGTATGGCGGCGGTCAGGAGAAAGGACTCCGATCCGGAACAGAAAATGTACCATATATTGCTGGATTTGCAAAAGCGGTTGAACTGATGCGGGTGCATCCGTATAGTGCAAAGACGGTTCAGAATCTCAAGGAAAGGCTTTGGGAGGGTATCCGCGATATTAATGGAATCGTATGCAATTCACCTGAATCAAGCACCCCGTTTATTCTGAATGTTTCATTGTGCGGCCTGCGCAGCGAGACTGTTCTTCATTTCCTGGAAGAGAAGGGGATTCTTGTTTCATCCGGTTCTGCATGCAGTCACGGAGAACGCAGTCATACTCTTACGGCTATGGGACTTGATTATGATCGAATCGATGGGGCTATCCGTTTCAGTTTCGATAATGATATTTCATCCGATGATATCGATTTTACTGCGCATGCAGTTCGAGAAGCAGTTAATACACTTGAAAGGAGAGGTTGATCTTGGAGATTATCCTCGGAAAATATGGCGAACTTGCTTTGAAAGGGTTGAATAAGAACTCTTTTGAAGCAGTTATGCTTAAAACACTTAGAAAAAGAGTTGCTCGTTTCGGACATTTCAGAATCTATGCCGCTCAGTCAACGGTTTATATTGAACCTCAGGATGATTCTTGTGATGTGGATTCTGCTTTTGATGAAGTCCTCAGGGTATTTGGCTTGTCAGCTGTAGGAAAAGCAGTTCTTTGCGAAAAATCACTATCTGCAATTTCCAATACAGCTGTTGATTACCTTGGACCCGTTCTTGAGACGGCTTCAACTTTTAAAGTCAGGTCAAAAAGATCTGATAAACAGTTCCCAATGACTTCCATGGAACTGTCTGCCGAGGTTGGAGCATTCATTCTGGATCATTATCCTCATCTTAAGGTAGATGTGGAACATCCCGAGGTAGAAGTTGTTTGTGAAGTGAGAGATAATGTGGCGGCTGTTCATTCCACTCAGGTTAGGGGAGCAGGTGGTATCCCGATTGGTACTGGTGGCAGGGTGGCATGTATGCTTTCCGGTGGAATCGACAGTCCTGTCGCTGCATGGATGATGGCGCGAAGAGGATGTGAGATAGTTGGAGTTCATTTTATGTCTCCTCCCTATACCGGAGAAGGAGCCAGATATAAAGTTGAACGGCTGGCGGGAAAGGTAGCTAGATGGAGTAACAGATTCCCGTTGTATGAAGTCCCATTTACCGAGTGCCAGATCAAAATCAGAGACAATGCGCCTTCCGATTTGTTCACAGTGCTTATGCGTCGATCAATGCTGCGTATTGCTCTTATGATCGCAAAGAAAGAAGAGTGTGGGGCTGTGGTGACCGGAGAAAGTCTCGGAGAGGTTGCCAGCCAGACTTTGAAAGCGATCCAGTGCACGGATCATGTGGCGGATCTTCCTGTTTTTCGTCCATTGATTGGAAGCGATAAGATCGATATTACAGAACTTGCCAGAAGGATCGATACTTTTGATATCTCAATCGAACCTTTTGAAGACTGCTGTACGATTTTTACTCCCAAACATCCCCGGACCAGACCGGAAATAGAATATGTGGAAGAAGCTGAATCCAAGATATCAGGGTTAAATGAATTGGAACTGGAAGCATTTCATAACGCTTCATTTAAAATGTTCCGATACGATGATGAGGTCGATTGATGAGCACAGATAAATTGATAGCAGAAATCATTGCGGTTGGAGATGAAGTCCTTTCTGGACGTGTCATAAATACTAATGCTGCTTTTTTATCTAAGGAACTGGAGAAAATCGGATTTCTGGTTAAATATCAGCAAGTTGTTAGCGATGAAAAAGACGCAATTACTGTTGCCTTAAGATTGGCTGCTTCCAGAAGCAATGTCATTGTATTTTGCGGTGGACTCGGACCGACAGAAGATGATCTTACAAAGGAAACGGTTGCTGATGCATTCGGTCGGCAATTAGTTCTTGACGAAACTGTCCTCGAAGAGATTGAAGCATTTTTCTCAAGTCGCGGACTTGTGATGTCAGATAATAACAGGAAACAGGCAATGGTTCCCGAAGGTTGTAAGGTCCTTCACAATTCAAATGGAACAGCGCCGGGATTGATTCTTCAAAAAGGAAAGCAGGCTGTTGTCCTTTTACCGGGACCACCATCTGAATTACGTCCTTTATTTCTTGACGTCGCTTCTCCCATATTGAAAGAGATGAATGACAATCATATCCTGTCATGCAGCCTTATGGTGACAGGAATATCCGAATCCTCTCTCGAGTCAATGACAAAGGAATTGCTTTATGGAGATAATCCCCACAGCGCTTTATATGCGGCAGATGGTCAAATAGAGATCCATATTACTGCAATCGGCAGTTCAGAAGAAGAAGCCAAGGCTTTTTTGGATGAAAAGGTAAATTCCTTTACAGCACTTCTCGGCGATCATATTTACGCGAAAGATAAAATATCTCTTTCCGAATCCGTTGTTGCCGAATTAATCGATAAGGGCAAGACGGTTTCCGTTGCTGAAAGCTGTACCGGTGGTATGATGGCTCAGCAGATTACTGCTGTTCCGGGTTCCTCTGCGTGTTTTGAATTCGGTGTAGCTTCCTATGCAGACTGGACAAAACATACATATCTTGATGTTGAGCAGTCCTTATTGGATTCTTATTCAGCTGTCAGTTCTGTCGTAGCTGTTGAGATGGCAAGGGGCGTCCGGGCGAAAGGAAAAGCGGATTATGGTGTTGGTATTACTGGCATAGCCGGACCTGGCGTAGGAAATTACCTCGATAAGGAAGTTGGCCTGGTTTATATCGCGGTCTGTGATAAGAAGAGAGCGGTTGTGCGTGAGTTCCGATTCGGGGATAAACGTTCTCGCGATAATATTCGTGTACTGTCTTGCGTTAATGCATTTGATATGCTTCGCAGATTTATTAACGATCTTCCCGTAAAGGACGGCGAGGAATTCAATCGTTTTCAGATCGCTGATTTGAAACGGAAATCCAGTCCAAAAACTAAAGCAGGTATCTTTGCAAAAAAGACAGCTGCCATTGTTCTTTCGCTGTCTGCCCTGATTGGCAGCAGTATATACGGTGCTAATACTGCTAATGCTGCAGCTGACAGAGGAGTTTATACGTCATTAAAGGAAGAATATGTATCCCGTGCAGAAGAGGATCCTGAAGGTGCTTTGTTGGCGCTAAGAGAGGGAAATGAAGATACTATCGGTTGGGTTTCCGATGTCGATCAGGATATCTCTACGGTGTTTGTCACCGAGCATGAACGTTATTATTACGATGATCATGATTATATGAAGCGTAATAACGTATATGGCTGTGCGCGAGCACCTTTTGGAACCCCATTGAACGGAATTGCTGACAATATCGTGATTCAGGCTTCAAAAGAGGGGAACGGGATTCTTTTTTCATCTCTGCCTTCTTATCTTCAGCAGGATTATGCGTCAAAACATAGGTATTTTTATCTTACGACCGAACAAAATACCGGTACTTTTGAGGTCTTCAGTGTTTTATATCTTGATTCTGCTGAGGGAATTGACGGATATTTATTGACGCCATTTTTCCGTGACGAGGTTGCTTTTCAGCAATTCGTTATCAGTACAAAGATGAGGTCGATCTATTCTACTGATTTGCCGCTGAACCTGAATGATCAGTTCCTAACCCTTGTATGTCCTATGGACGAAATGTGGACTGGTTGCCGGCTTGTTGTCGTAGCAAAGAAAGTATATGAACGCGATGCGCTCCGTCCGACTACACTTTCCATAAACGGTTCTGTTCTTTATCCAAATGCATGGTATAAAAAGAACGGAATCGAATGCGGAGTGAATATCCCTGCCGAGTCTGACCGTTGGCTCGACTGGTACCGCCAGGGAGGAAAAGTGGGTCAGGCGTTAAGTGAGGCTGATCATCATATAGAACCGAAGATCAGAGTAACAATGAACGGCGAAGAGCTGGTCGATACACCGTTGGAAATAGTCAGCAGAATTGTTACGAATGAGGCGCCTGATATAACCAATGCCGAAACAATTAAAGCAATAGCTGTCGCTGTTTCCTCCGGACTGAAATATGAGTTTAATAACGGGAATCATTCTCCTGAAGTGACTGGTCGCGCTGCCTCTGATAGGGTCAGAGATGTAGTTCGAGAAATTTTGGATGAAACACTCGTGTTTGAAGATTCACCTTGCTGGACCCCGGTGTTCTATTGTTCTAACGGTAAAACGAATGATGCCTCTGAAATGATTGATGGATCTTTCCCATATCTCGTTACAGTTGAAAGTGAATATGACCGTAAAGATTGGAACAGCGGCTACTATAAAGAAACCGACTTTAGTACAGACCTTTTCCGCTCCAGAGTAGAGGCATTATACGGCATTTCTCTTTCAGATGATCCTTCTAACTGGATTCAGATCCTTAACACAACTTCTATTGGAACTGTTACTCGTGTTTCAATTGATGGTCAGGTCGAGGAGGACGGCTATAAATTCTTTGTAGATGTTCTTGCTCTGCCATCTGCGAATGTAACGGTATCATTGAATAATCGGAACTTCCGTTTTACAATATATGGGACTGGCTACGGTCTGGGTATGAGTATTGTAGGAGCAAAATACTACGTCTCACAGGAGGGCTGGACTTATGATCAGGTTCTTCAGCATTACTATCCTGCCACTGTGATCAACAATATTCCCTGGGATGAGTATTATGCCGGAAACATTGATGCTAAAAAAGAATAGAAACAATTTGCGTTGAGAGGATAAAACATGACTGAAAATAATGAAATTTTAGGTTTCACTGATGATGAATCAAAGGCTCTTCCGAATGATTCGGTTGATGAATTGAAGGAACGCTTTGACGGTGAAGTCGAGAATGCGGAGGCATCTGCAGACCAATCTTTTGATACCTTTGAGAATGATGTCGAAAAATATGTTGAAGAGGTTGCTGAAGTATCCGAATCTGTTAAAAACGAATCGGAAAAAGCAGCTAAAGCAGTCCAATCAAAGAAAACAAAATATGTCAGCCCCGCTACTAAAATGTGGATAAAGATCGGTGCCGCTGCACTTGCAATCATTCTGCTTGCGGTTGCGCTCGTTCCTCTTCTTAATCCCAAGAGTCCCATTCTGACCAATAAAACGGTTATGACTGTTGATGGAACTAAGATAGAAGCGGACGAATACTCTTATTATGTGGGTTATCTTGTTGATAGTTATGCTACCTACTATGGTTATGAGTATTTCCAGGATCAGACTAATTTTGGGTATGTCTTGGATACCGTTAATGATGCGCTGAAACAGCATTATGTCGCATATAACTGGGCAGTTGAAGAAGGCTATGATCTGACAGAAGATGAAGTCAAAGAGATCGATGAGCAGATCGAAGGCGTAAAGGCAACATTTGAATCGGAAGAAGCTTTTTTTGAAGCTTTGAAAACTAATCACCTTACTCCCGAGCTTTACCGTAAGATGCTCATCGCGGATAAAGTGATTGCGAAGTTTTCTGACGGCGTTTATGGTGATTCCAGCAGATATGCTCCTGATGATGCTGATGTTGTACGCATGGGAGAAGAAAACGGCATACTTGGTGCAAAGCATATCCTGATTTTGGGACAGGATGATCCGGCAGCGAATGATGCCGCTTTAGCGAGAGCGAATGAACTGCTTGAAATGATCAGAGACGGTGGTGATTTCGACCAGATCATGAATGAGAATTCAGAAGATCCGGGAATGGCTGATTACCCGAATGGTTATACTTTTATGGATGGCGAGATGGTCCCGGAGTTCTATGATGCTACCTCTCAGCTCCAGGTTGGTGATGTCAGCGGCATCGTTACTTCAGATTACGGATTCCATATCATCAAGCGTGTTGAACCTGATTTTTCTGAGACCAGAAGACGTCTGATTGGACTTGCGGTAGATGCGATATATGAAGAAAAGATGGAGAATGCCGTTATTAAGCTTTCTGCCGGTTATGAAAATATAGCGTATTCCGATTTCGATCTACCGACAGTGACTCCTGCTGCTGATGTAGTGGGGAGTTCTTCTGAATCCGAAGTGGATTCTGCGACAGAATAAATATGGTATGAAAGCGCCGCATACAGCAGCGCTTTCTCTAATTACAGGAGGTTTGATCTTATGCAACGTTACCCTTTTCCCAAGACTCAATTACATTGCCATCTTGATGGCGCAATTTTGCCCGAGACTTTATTTGAAATGGCAAAAGAACGTAATATTCCTTTACCCGGTAATGCATCTTCTGTCGATGAACTGACTCCGTATGTTGTTTATGGTCCTGATTGTATTAGTGTTAATACCTATCTGGAGCGCTTCGAACTTCCTACGTCTATTCTTCAGGATGCTCCCGCATTGGAGCGTGCTGCTTATGAGCTGACTTGCAGACTTGCCGATGAGGGGCATATCTATGCCGATATAAGGTTTGCTCCTCAGCTTCATACCCGAAAAGGAATGACACAGGCTGAAGCTATTGAAGCAGTTCGTGCGGGAATCGACAGAGCTCTTCTGGATCATCATGAAATTGTAATTGGACTCATTGTTTGCTGCATGAGCTTCGGAACTGCAGATATGAATCATGATGCCAATCTGGAGACTGCAAGACTGGCCGTTGAGTATTATAATCGAGGTCTCGTTTCTGCAATGGATCTTGCGGGTGCAGAAGGAATGTGTCATCTGACGGATTTTGCTGATCTGTTTGAGATTGCTAATGCTGGCCATTGCCCACTGACATGTCATGCGGGAGACAGCCAGGAGCCAGTAGAGATACGGACTGCAATTGAATTGTTCGGGTCGCGAAGGATTGGTCATGGTCATCATATCATTGACGACCCTGATTTGATTAAAGAGGCAATTGAACTGGGAGTCACACTGGAGATTTGTCCTACCAGTAACATCCAATGTCTTACTCAGCCATCATATGAAGAACATCCAATCAAGAAACTGTTTGATATGGGACTCCATGTCACAGTCAGTACAGATAATCCGGTGATAGCACGTGTTACTGTAGAAGATGAGTATGATCATCTGAAAAACAGTCTTGGATTTACTGACAGAGAATTGATTCAGATGAATCTTTATGCAGTGGATGCTGCGTTTTGTGATGAGCAAACTAAAGCTTTACTTCGCAAAAAATATGATAAATATCTTTAAATATTTCAATAAAACAGAGCCGGGAATTCCCGGCTCTGTTTTTCATGCGGAACTAGTCTAAAGAAATTCTGGAAAATACCTCGTCAATACTGTCATTTACAACAAGATCTGCTGTGCGATCAGCGTCTGTAGAGGAAAGATTCACGATAGCCAATTTGGCAGTCGGCTTCATGTACTGGATTAAACCTGCAGCCGGCCATACAGAAAGGGAAGTGCCTCCGACGATGAGGAGGTCACAACGCTCAATTGAATGTACAGATTCAGAAATTACCTTCTGATCAAGACCTTCACCGTATAGAACGACGTCTGGTTTAATGATACCGCCGCATGAATCGCAATGGGGAACTCCGGTGCTGTTAAGAATCGTATCTAGGGGAAAGAACTTGTCGCAATGTATGCAGTAATTCCTGAGAACACTACCGTGTAATTCATGAACTACTTTGCTCCCTGCTGCTTGATGAAGACCATCAATATTCTGGGTTATGACTGCTGTTAGTTTTCCGTCTCTTTCAAGTTCAGCAAGTTTATTATGAGCAGCGTTGGGTTTCGCATCCGGATAAAGCATTACATTCCGATAGAAATCATAAAAATCTTCTGTACGATGGAAGAAAAAATCATGGGACAACATGACTTCTGCGGGATAAGCGTATTTCTGTTTATAGATCCCGTTGTCGCTCCTGAAATCAGGTATACCCGAGGGTACACTGACTCCTGCTCCGCCAAAGAATACAACCCGTTTGGCTTCATGAATCATCTCATTTAGTTGTTCTGAATTACCGTATTTTGTCATGGTGTGTACCTCTCGAATACAACGTCGAAATACTCAGTAAGATTTTCATTATAGTACTCTCGAAGAACGAGTTTATTGGAACTGACTTCACGGACAAACCGGCGATAAATATGTTCTTTTCCGTCTTGCCCTGTATAAGAGACGCGAATAGAAGCAGAATCAAGCTCCAGGACATAAGTTCCTGTATTGGTATCTGTAACCGACCAGATTTCAGGGTCAAAAGCTTCTCTGTCACTGGAAGAAGTCCAGATCTCGCATTTGTACGAGTAATCTTTTCCGAGAGATAGTACTTCACGAGAGGGATGAGTTTCATCGGCATAAATGAAAACATCACTCATCCAACTTCCACAGAGAAGGTCCTGGGCAGCAGCTTCTTTATCGGCGATCTCCTGTGCTTCAGCACGTAATTTGGGGATATAGTATCCAAAAATACCATAACTTAGTGCACCGATTAATAGGAATGCTATGGCGATAACAAAACCTTTATTCAAACCTTTGGCTTTGAGCAATTTATCTTTGGTTTCATTCCCCTTAACGAAAAGAGTGTTTGGCTCATGATTGGCTTCAGCGCTTGAAGGAGAATCATCCATAGTTTCTGAAGGACTGCCTTCATCTGGTAATGTTGCTGACTGTCCGTGATCATAGTCTATCGGCTCAGGGATCGTTGGCATTGAATCTTCCGCATTCTTTGAATAATCCGAAATAGACTGAAAATCGGAATCACTGTCTGTAGTGAACGTTTCCGATGTCAATTCATTGTTCGATAATTCTTCTGAGAAAATGGGAGGGGACTCTGGAGAAAAAACTTGAGGCATATACGCTTCGTCTTCTGAAGAAGTTAATGACAAAGTGCCATTCATGCTATTGTCATCCGTGACAGAATCCGAATCATCTTGTGTTAATTCTGCAGCGGAATCCATTTCCCGTACTTCAGTTGAAACAGTTAATTCTGTTCCATCATCGGACTCATCTTCATAATTATTTTTATTTTCTTGATCAGCATTACTATCCGATATGGACTCTGCAGGACATTCTTCCAAAGAAAGTGAACAGGAAACATCAGGATCATCATGACCTGCTTCACTAAAGTCATGTTCTACAATTTCTGATTCAGTCGGTAGTTCGTCAGTCGAAATATCATTATCAAATGATTCGGAAGAGGATGTTTCATCGATGGTGGAGAGATCGTCATTGACCAAATCGTCTGAAGATTCGATGCTCTCATCGGAATAAGGTACATATTTATCAGGCTCAGAACGCTCATCTGAATCAGCTATTTCTTCTATGCAGGATTCTTCTTCAGGTGTGTTGTTTTCAGCCAATGATTCACTTTCATCCGGAACTATGATCTCGTCTGAAACACATTGTACAGCTGGATCTTCAATTTTCTGAGAAGCAGAATCAGTATCTGAAGGCAATATGGTATGATCTGAATCAGAATCGGTATCATCGATTGGTTCTTCAGATTTGATGTTATTCTCCTGAATGGATATGTCATCCGAACTTACTTTTTTATTATCTGTTTTCTTTGAAGGGAACAATGAAAGCAGAGAGTCTTTAACATCGTCAAAGAAGAAAGATAATCGATTACCCAGGGACTGTTTCTTTTCCTCTTCGTTTGCACCTTCATACATTTCGCGGACCATTCTTTCACGCTCAGGGTCCTCATGAGATTCGGGTGTTCCTTGTGATGAGGGGTTCGAGGAAATGACGGGCAGTTCGACAGGATCAAACTCCTTTGTATCACCTGATGCAGGAATCATATCTGGAATTGTTTTCTCTTCAGAAATACCTATCGGTTCAGCTGTCGAATCAATATCTTCCGGTTGGTCAGTATCAGGATTCAATGAAGAACTGTCAGAAGCGGAATTATACTCTTCCGTCGTATATTCGTCATTATTATTTGTTTGTTCAGTTTCTTCAGTGAAAGGAGAAAACTCAGGGATCAAATCATCTGATAAAATCGTATCGAACAGCGCTGTTGCATCTTCAAGTGCAGCTGGATCCGGTATTGCACCGCAGTGAGGGCATGAAAGCAGATGCTCGTCATACTCATGTCCACATTTTTCACAAATGCGCATGTTTGGCTCCTTTTTTTCTAAACTTTCTAAATAATTATAGCATAATCATTCTTGATTCTCACTCTGTGACAACCTCAATGTTGCTAGAACATATGGTTAAGATTATAATGAAATAAAGAGATGGTGGACGTTATGGCACAGGAATTTGAATTAGAAAAACAGCGGATCATTCAGGAGTCTGTACCCGGGAAACAGGTAACAATGGCTCATCTGATTGCTAACCCTGTAGAAGATATTTACCGGAAAATGGGTGTGATTTCTGAAAAACGTGGTGCTCTAGGCATCATGACGATTACACCCAGTGAGGCTGCAATCATCGGCGCTGACATCGCGACGAAGACAGCTCCGGTAGATATTGTTTTTGTCGACCGTTTTAGCGGGTCACTGATTCTCTGTGGAGATGTAGCTGGCGTGGAAGATGCATTACACAATGTCAACGATACGCTCCATAGAATCCTTGGATTTACGCCGACTGAGGTAACAAAAACTTAATGAAGCGTATTATGCTGATCGGAAAACCGGGCTGCGGAAAGACTACGTTTTGCCAGAAGATTTTTGGCCAGGAATTACAGTATCGAAAAACTCAGACTATTGAAATAGTTAATCGTACGGCAATCGATACGCCCGGCGAATATATTGAGCACAGGATGTTTTTGCGCGCTCTCATGATGACTGGTGCTGATGCTGAAGCGGTACTTTTTTTTTCATGCTATTGACAATGATTTGTTTTCCTTCTCTCCAAGGATAACTACCATGTTCAACCGTTCCACTATCGGTGTAATTACAAAAGCGGATCTTCCTCACACAGAACGGAGGATTGAACTTTTGACTGATGCATTGAATTATGCAGGAGCAAATCCTGTATTTGTGATTAGCAGTTATACAGGGCAGGGTATTCAAGAACTGTTGGATTATATAGAGAATCATGATTTTGGTCCCATTCAGTAATCAGGATTCTGTAAATGATAAAAAGCGTTCCAGAATTTACTGGAACGCTTTTATATGTAAATATGCTTTATTTTTCTTATTATTTATTGAATTTACTTTATATT
>CAMKDB010000038.1 GCA_946411155.1 uncultured Faecalibacterium sp. | reverse complement strand
GGCGCTACGGGTTATGCCTGGAAGCTCACGTGTGCGGATGAGAACGAGCGCAGCCTCGCACTAGGGATCGGCTACGCAAAGACAATCCTTGCCGGTAGAGGCGCATGCAGGGTTCAGGGAGGCGGATTTGCCGGAACGGCTCAGGCATTTGTTCCGCTTGGGTTTCTGGATGAATTCGTTGGGAGATTCGAACTGCTTTTCGGTAAGAACAGCGTCTATGTGTTGGATGTCAGACCTTATGGAGGCGTAGAAGTCTTAACAGACTGACAGAAGAATAAGATATAGAAGGGATGACCGAGTTGGTCGCCTTTCTTTTTGAGAATTTGGAAGGAGCGGAGATTCAATGAATCCTGCATTGGAAAAGTTTTATCAGGAGCTTCCGGGGAAAAAGGTCTTCTTCCTCGGGGCGGGAATCAGCCACAGGGCTCTGATCGAAAAATTCGTTCTCAAGGGTGCAGATGTGACGCTGTGTGATAGAAAGTCTTATGGCGAACTGGGAGAATTCGGCGAGAAATGCACTGCCTGGGGCGTTCACTTACTGTTGGGGGAAGAGTATCTGGATCATCTGCGGGAAGCGGATCTGATTTACCGTACGCCAGGCATCGACTGGACAAAACCGGAGATTCAGGATGCAATCGAGCATGGTGTCAAAGTAACGTCGGAAATGGAGAGTTTTTTCGATTTCTGTCCTTGCAGGATCATCGCGATCACAGGCAGTGACGGAAAGACCACGTCAACGACCCTAACGGCCTGCCTTTTGGATGCAGCGGGATATAGAGTGCATCTGGGAGGCAATATAGGAACTCCTCTTTTTCCTGTGATTGAAGATGTCAGGGAAGAGGATATTGCAGTTGTTGAGCTGTCCAGTTTCCAGTTGATTTCCATGAGGAAAAGTCCCAATATCGCCGCCGTGACCAACGTTACGCCTAACCATCTTGACCATCATAGGGACATGCAGGAGTATATCGACGCCAAACGCAATATTCTTTTATACCAGAAATATGACAGCGTCAGTGTGCTCAATGCGGAGAATGACATTACCCGGAAAATGGCAGAGGATGTACGTGGAGAACTCAGATGGTTCAGCAGCCGCAGACCGGTCGGAAACGGTGCATATCTGGATGAGGATAAAATGCTTTGGTCCGCAGACTATGGTCATGTCCGTCCGGTAATGGATTTGAAACGGATCTTGCTGAGAGGAGACCACAATAAAGAAAACGTATGTATGGTCTATGCGCTTGTGAAAGGCCTTGTCCGTGATGAGACATTCTGTTCCGTCGTCTCCGCATTTACCGGAGTTGAACACAGAATCGAGTTCGTACGTAAGCTGAATGGAGTCGAATACTATAACGATTCAATTGCATCTTCTCCTACCAGAACGATTGCCGGTCTCCGTTCTTTCCATGAACCGATAGTCCTCATCGCTGGCGGATATGATAAACATATCTCTTACGAACCGCTCGCTCCTGAACTGCTGAAAAATCATGTCAGGGTTCTGCTTCTTTGCGGACCGACTGCGAAACTGATAGAGGATGCGCTTCGTGCAATGCCGGGGTTTGAAGGTCAGATCCGGATCGAGCAGAGAAAAGATGTTCCGGATTGTGTCCGGAGAGCGAGGGAGATTGCCGAACCTGGTGACGTGGTCTTCTTCTCGCCGGCATCTGCAAGTTTTGACGCATACCCAAATTTCGAAGTGCGTGGAAAACACTTCAAATCACTAGTAATGGAGTTGGAATAAAATGCTTTTTGAGGAATATGGTATCTCCAGGGAATTGTGTGAACTGGATGAGAGAGTTATGAAAAAATGCGCGGAAGCATTTTCTGAATGTGATCGTGTAAGGGATATTCTTCAGCTGCGGGTGCTGAAGTCTTTTGCTGATCACAGAATAGGTGCACAGCATTTTGCGGGAACCACAGGCTACGGATATGGTGATATCGGGCGTGATGCACTTGATGAAGTTTTTGCACAGGCAGTCGGAGCAGAAGATGCACTCTGCCGCCCGCAGATACTCAGCGGTACTCACGCTCTGACTGTTGCGCTTTTTGGATTGCTTCGGACGGGAGACAAGCTCCTTGCGGCTACAGGAACACCATATGATACCTTGCGACCGGTTATTGGAATTGAAGGCGAGGGGTTTGGCTCTCTGATGGATTATGGAATCCAGTATGACGAAGTCCCGCTGATCAACGGTGAGCCGGATTATGCCGGTATCGCTGAAAAAGCAAAAGACGCTAACGTGATCCATGTCCAGAGAAGCAGAGGATATGAATCCCGGAGAGCTTTCTCTGTAGATGATATCCGGAAAATATCCGAAACAGTTAAAAAGGTGAATCCCGACGCGGTGGTTTTCGTGGATAACTGTTACGGTGAATTCTGTGATGTTACTGAACCGATCAGTAACGGAGCGGATCTGATGGCTGGTTCCCTGATCAAAAACGGTGGAGGCGGAATAGCACCAACCGGAGGTTATATCGCGGGGAGAGCTGAACTTGTAGAAAAGTGTGCGCATCGTCTTACAGCTCCAGGAACTGGAAGGGAGCTGGGGTGTACGCCATCCGGCTACAGAGAGTTTTACCTCGGTCTTTACTTTGCTCCTTCATCGACATGTGAGGCCAAAAAGAGTTCAATCTACGCTGCTGCGTTGTTTGATGAACTGGGATATAAAGCAGTCCCTGCCTATGATGCACCCAGAAACGATATCATTACTTCTCTGGAACTCGGCAATCCGGAAGATATGATCAGCCTTTGCAGAGCGATTCAGGCTTCTTCTCCCATCGACAGCTTTGCAACCCCGGTTCCGGAACAGATGGCGGGATATGCAGATCCGGTAATAATGGCTGCCGGCGCTTTCACGGAGGGTTCATCCATCGAACTTTCGTGTGACGGACCAATACGTGAACCTTATGTTGCATATGCGCAGGGTGGACTTAGTCTGACGACATCCAGACTGGCTTATCTCCGGGCAGCCCAGGAGATGCTGAAACGATAAAAAAACGCACAAAAACAAAAGCCGCTGTTGATCAGCGGCTTTTTGCAGTTATTACTTCGATCAGATAGCGCGGGTTACCTTGCCGGAACGAAGACAACGGGTGCAGGCGTAGATGTGGGTCGGCTTTCCGTCGACGATCGCTTTGACGCGCTGCACGTTGGGCTTGAATGTGCGGTTGGAGCGCCTATGCGAGTGGGAGACTTTGATTCCAAAGCGGACTTCCTTTCCGCAAATTTCACATTTTGCCATCTGCTGCACCTCCTTCTTGTGTATTGTCACGACGATTATCTTAACAAATCCAGTTTTAAAATGCAAGTGCTTTTTGAACAAGTTCGGTTGTTTTTTTACAGAACCGTGGATATAATGAAAACACGATTCCGGCAGATGCCGGAAATATATATCTCCGGAAGGTATCGGATTGGCGGAACTCACGTTTAAAATCAATGATTTCGAGGGGCCTCTCGATCTGTTGTTGCACCTTATCTCCAAGCATAAGATGCAGCTTTTTGATATCCGGATTTATCAGTTGATCGACCAGTACCTGGATTATATCGGAAATATCGGGCAGGAACAACTCGAGCCGACGAGCGAATTCGTGGAAATGGCTGCCAGACTCGTATATATGAAGTCTGTCGCACTTCTTCCCAGGTCGGAGGAAAAGGAAGAACTGGAGCGCGAACTGACCGGTCAGCTGATCGAGTACGCCTTGTGCAAGCAGGCCGCCAACCGCCTCAGAGACCGTTCAGAAGGAATCAATTTCTTCGTCCGGGAGCCGATGGTCATCAAACTTCCGAATGATTACAACAGAAAACATGATCCGTTGAAATTGCTCGATGCCTTTCGCGCTGTTCAGGGACGAAACCGAAAGGAACCGGATATTGAAAGATTTGAGCCTTTGGTTACCGCACCGGTCGTTTCGGTTGAAAGCCGGGTCATACACATCATGGGATCTCTTCGGAAGAAAAACAGACGGAATATCAGCGAATTCTTTGCCCATACATCCGGAAGAAGTGAAACGGTTGCGACGTTCCTTGGAATTCTGGAATTGATTCGGAACGGCAGAATCACGGTGGACGACGACGGTACCGTAAACATGAAGAATGATGGGGAGGACTCGCCAAATGAATAAAGATCCTTTTGTCTCGATTGCGGAAGCTGTTCTGTTTGCTGTGGCTGAGCCGATATCCTGTTCCAGACTTGCAGAGATAATGGAAATCCCTGCGGAGGACGTGCCTGCAGTGATGGACAGATTGTCATCATGGCTGGATGAGGAAGAGGCAGGAATCTGTCTTCTCCGTTTTGAGGATCGGTATCAGCTTTCCACGCGGCCTAAATATGCCGATTATGTGGTGCGTGCACTCGATAACAGACGGAATAGTCCCTTGTCCCAGGCTGCGATGGAAGTCCTCGCGATCGTTGCTTACAATCAGCCTGTGTCCAGAGCATTTATTGATGAAATCCGCGGTGTGGACAGCAGTTCTGCCTTATCCACGTTGATCAGCAAGAATCTTGTTGAGGAAGCCGGAAGGCTTGACCTTCCCGGACGTCCAATCAGTTTTGTGACAACGGATAACTTTTTGCGTTGTTTTGATATGCAGTCACTGGCTGACTTGCCACCGGTTCATGAAGAGTCTGTTTTGCTTTCGGAAGATGAAACGGAAGAGGAGGAGCAGGAGGAGTCTTGAGTATAGTCCTTGTGATGCTGAAGATCTTGCTCTATGTGCTGCTGGGGGTGCTTTGCCTGCTGGTAGTTCTTCTTATGATCCCTGTCACTGCAACCGTCCGTTTCCGTCAGGGCGTGCTGACTTTGGCGGTTCGCTATCTGTTTATAAACTATCAGGTACTTCCTTCGCACAAGAAAGACGACCATGGTGGGGAGAAAGCGGCAGACGATCCCGCCGGACAGTTGCATACGGAAACGCAGCAATACGTCGCTAATAGCATGGAAACAGCGAATAATTCCACCGCTGTTCCTGAAGAGAATCCCGAACTGACCGATACGTCCGATGCCTCCATGGATGATTTTTCCGCTGATGCTTCAGGTGCAGATGAAGAACATACAGAAGCAGACCCGGACGGACAGAATGATGTTGCTGGCGGCGATAAGAGCAGTCTGGCAGATCTGTGGCACAAGATCAGACCGTTCCTGGATCCGACAAAAAAAGCGGTGATTGCTCTTTGCCACAGGATCTATATTCGAGAGATCGAGATTATCTATAATGTCCGTGGCAGCGATGCTGCCCGCGTAGGAATGCTCAGCGGAGCAGCATGGGCGGTCATCGGTGAAATAATGCGTTTCCTCCATGTGGTTTTCGGGAAGAATGTGGAATATAAGGAAATCACGGTTTACCCATGCTTTGATCCGGACGACGGTGCGGATGAAAGATTTGGTTGCGAAATAACGGTAACACCGATTATAATTGTGCTGATCGCGATATGTTTCGGGTTCAATTATTTAAAAGAAAGACTAACGTCAAAGGAGTAGAGTTTCATGTCTACGGAACGCGGTTTGAATTTGCTTACCGAGGTTGCTCTGAATAAAATCCGTGCCCTCGCAGATACAGGTACTGTTATCGGCGAACCTATCACCTTGCCCAATGGTGCAACGGCAGTTCCGGTCAGCCGTGTTTCCCTTGGATTTGCATCAGGGGGCTCAGATCTTCCGAGTTCCAAACAGGCGGATCTGTTTGGCGGCGGAACCGGAGGCGGCGTCACAATCACTCCGATTGCGTTTCTTGTTACTTCCGGAGACTCAGTAAAAGTTATGCAGCTTGATACGATTGGCAGCACTGCTGACAATGTTGTCCGCTCGATTCCTGAGATCCTGGATAAAATCTCGGAGCTGACCGGAAAACGGTCATCGAAAAAATCAGAATGAGGGTTAAAGCCGTTTCTGATCCGGAACGGCTTTTTCAAATGAAATTATGGAAGAAAGAATACAGAAAGTGCTTTCCGCGCAGGGATTTTGTTCCAGAAGGGAAGCGGATAGGATGATCGAGGAAGGCCGTGTTGCTGTGAACGGCAGGCGTGCTACCCTCGGGATGAAGATCGATGTTCGCACTGACGTGCTTCATATTGACGGAAAACGTGTCTACCTGCAGAAAAAGGTGGATAAGTTGTACTATGTTTTGAATAAACCGAGAGGATATGTCACGACTCTGAAAGATGCTCATGCGGATAAGACGGTTGCGGATCTTCTTTCCGATGTGGATGCCAGGCTATATCCTGTCGGCAGACTGGACAAGGAATCGGAGGGAATGCTCATTCTGACGAATGACGGTGCATTTACGAATCTGCTTACCCATCCTTCCGGAGGAATAACAAAAACATACCGGGTCAGCGTTACTCCTGCTCCGAACGAAGAACAACTCATCCAGTTGATGACGGGAGTCGTCCTTGATGATGGGCATAAGACCCTTCCTGCAAAAGTCCGGGTAACTGGCGCTGTCGGTACTGAAAAAGGAACGATGGAAATCGTCCTATCCGAAGGTCATAACCGAGAAATCCGTAGAATGTGCGAAGCTGTCGGCTTGTCGGTTACACGTTTGAAAAGGACCGCGATTGGCCCTCTCAAACTGGGAAAACTGAGAGCGGGAGAGTACAGAAAACTGACGGCTGGTGAGATCGCTGCTTTGAGGAGAAATGCCACTGCTCCTTCCAAAAAGGCGTGATCATATCATACAGAAGCGGACAGACACAGATGAATTCAGATACGCAGTGCCATGTGCTGCAGATATGATTTCATTTGTGTTTTTTCATGTCTGTGTTTTCTGAAATGCTTCGCAGAAAATAATCCGCGGAATCTGACATTCGCAGTTGTAAAAAAAGACGGATTATTGTAGAATTTTCGTAGTTTCGGCAATTTTTCACGAAAGGAAGAAGGACACAGTTCGATGGAGGAGAAAAATAAGAGATTGGATGCAACTGCCCGTCTTCAACTGCTTTTTGACGATGGTATTTATACGGAGCTGGATCGGAATGATGCAAGCGGCTCCCGCATCGGTTACGGCAGCGTAGGGGGGGCAACAGTGTTCGCTTACGCGGAGGGAGAAAAAGAAGGCTTTGGCTCCACTTCCGCAAAGAAATTGGAGAAAGTCTACTCTCTGGCGGAGAAGACGGGATCTCCTGTAGTATCGATTTATGACAGCAACGGAGTCGCTCTTTCTGAGGGACTTGCGTCTCTTGACACCTGCTCCTTGCTGCTTGGGCAGATTTCCAGACTATCCGGTGTTGTTCCGCAGATCGCAGTGGTAGCGGGTGTTTGCGGAGGGTTCTCCTCCCTGTGCGCAAGCATGGCGGATATTTGCCTGATGGAGGAAAATGCAGAGTTATTCCTGACGGCGCCGTTCGTTGATGCTGATTCTGCTGAAGAGGACGGTTCTGCAGGGTTTGCCGGAAAAGCCGGTGCTGCTGCAGTCGTCTGTGAGGGTGAAGAAGCTTTGTTCGGAAAAACACGTGAATTACTCAGCATGCTTCCATTGAACAATTTGGCTTCCGCTCCGGTTCTGGAGTTCACTGATCCTGAAAAGACGGTGGACGAAGATGCAGTTCTTGGTATCGTTGACGGTGAGAGTGCTGTGGAACTCTATGCCTCTCTCGGATCAGCGGTGAAGACTTATCTTGCCACACTGGGAGGCAGTGCAGTCGGGGTAATCGATGTGAACGGCAGAGTATGCAGAAAGGATAGCGTTAAAGCTGCCAGACTCGTTCAGTTGTGTGATGCGTATTCTGTTCCTGTGATCACCATGGTCGACAGTGAAGGTTTTGTTGCTTCTGTGAAGAACGACAGAAAGGGCGGCATCCGCAATGCAGCGCTTCTGACCCATGTCCTGTCCGAGGCGACCACAGCTAAGGTCTGTCTGATCAAAGGAAATGCCATCGGCTCTGTATATTCAGTTCTGTGCGGAAAGAATGCCGCAAATGATATGGTATATGCATGGCAGGATGCGGTGATCTCTGCGGTTCCTGCAAAGACTGCTGTCGGCATTTTCTGGGAAGACCGGATCGAAAAGGATTCCGATATCGAGAGGCTTGCCGGTGAATATGCTAGGACTGAGGCTTCTGCCGAGAAGGCTCTTGAGGCTGGACTGGTTGACCGCATCCTCTCAAAGGAGGAGACAAGGATGACCCTTATCGAGGCAGTAGATATGCTTGCATCGAAGCGTGTTTCCAATCTATCTAAAAAACATGGCAACCTGCCTTACTGAGAATAAAGGAGATATGAAAAAATGAAACAGTATCGTATCACAGTTAACGGAGTAACATATGAAGTCGCAGTGGAAGAGGCAGGTTCTGCGCCGTCTGCGGCACCTTCTGCCGCTCCGAAAGCTGCCCCTGCTCCGAAAGCTGCTCCTGTGGCAGCGGCTCCGGCAGCGCCGGCTCCGCTTCCCGAAAACGGCAAAAAGATCACGGCACCGATGCCCGGCAGCATCGTTGACATCTGTGTGTCAGTCGGCCAGGCTGTCAATGCCGGTGACCGTCTGATTGTCCTTGAATCCATGAAGATGGAGAACGATATCGTTGCCGAAAGTGCAGGATCTGTTCTTGGTATCGGCGTGAACAAGGGCGATATGGTCAATGCTGGCGACGTTCTTCTTGTGGTTGGCTGAGGGGGCATAGCATGGCGAAAGTTAAGATTAATGAGTTGGTTCTGCGCGATGCGCATCAGTCTCTGATCGCCACGCGTATGACCCTGGATGAGATGTTGCCGATCCTTTCCACGATGGATAAGGTCGGATACAATGCTGTCGAGATGTGGGGCGGCGCGACTTTTGACTCCTGCCTCCGTTTTTTGGATGAGGATCCCTGGGAGCGTCTTCGTGTGATCCGCAGAGAAATGCCGAACACAAAGATGCAGATGCTGTTCCGCGGACAGAATATGCTGGGCTATCGTCATTACGCTGATGATGTGGTCTCATATTTTGTTCAGAAGATCGTTGCCAACGGTATCGATATCATGAGAATATTCGATGCTCTCAACGACCCCCGCAACCTTCAGGCGTCCATCAACGCCGCCAAGAAGGAAGGCGCACACGTTCAGGCTTGCATCGCCTATACGATCAGCCCGGTTCATGACAATGAGTTTTTCGCAAATTACGCCAAAACTCTTGAGGAGATGGGCGCTGACTCTCTGTGCATCAAGGATATGGCAGGATTGCTCAAGCCTTATGCGACCTATGATCTTGTCAAGAAACTGAAAGAAACAATCAGTATTCCTGTTGATATTCATTCCCACTACACTTCCGGGCTTGCTTCCATGTCGATCCTTAAGGGAATCGAAGCTGGAGCGGATATTATCGATACGGTTATTTCTC
Organism: uncultured Faecalibacterium sp.; assembly: GCA_946411155.1. Lineage (GTDB taxonomy): Bacteria > Bacillota > Clostridia > Oscillospirales > Ruminococcaceae > RUG11783. The sequence goes on along the minus strand of CAMKDB010000038.1, from coordinate 5,375 downwards.
CGCTCGCTATGGGAACATCTCATATGGCTACGGAATCCCTTGTTGCTGCGCTTCAGGGAACGGAGTATGATACCGGACTGGACCTGTTCAAACTCAACGAGGTTCGCGAATATTTCGCAACGCTCAGACAGAAATATGTTGATAAAGGAATGCTCAGCCATAAGGTCCTGGGTGTCGATGCCAACACGCTTCTCTATCAGGTTCCTGGCGGAATGCTTTCCAACCTGCTGAAACAGCTGAAAGAAGCAGGGAAGGAAGAACTGCTTGAAGATGTTCTTGCCGAAGTTCCGAGAGTGCGCGAAGATGCCGGCTTCCCGCCTTTGGTAACGCCGACTTCTCAGATTGTAGGCACACAGGCTGCACTGAACGTAATCACCGGCGAACGTTATAAGATGGTCACCAAGGAATTCAAAGGCCTGGTCCGTGGCGAATACGGCCAGACGCCCAGTCCTATCAAACCCGAATTCCGTAAGCAGATCATAGGCGATGAACAGCCGATCACTTGCCGTCCTGCTGACCTGCTTGAACCCGAAATGGATAAACTCCGTGAAGAGTGCGCTGCTTATGCCAAATCGGATGAAGACGTTCTCAGTTATGCACAGTTCCCGCAGGTCGCGATGAAGTTCTTTGAGAAACGCCGCGCAAAGGAACTGGGAATCGACCAGGATCATTATGACAAGACCGCAAAGGTCATGCCTGTATAAGTTGTAACAATCGTAGAAAACGGACTGGAGAACTCCGGTCCGTTTTCGGCGGATTATCCGGGATTTGCTTTTGTTGACCGAATCCGGAGAATTAATGTACAATAATTATCTGGATTTTCAGAGAAAGATGGAGTTGTTATGGTTAGAAGTATGACTGGTTACGGGCGTTCCATGATGCACCTCGGAGAGGCTGACATCACAGTGGAAGTCCGTGCTGTCAACAACCGTTTTTTGGACTTGTCAGTGCGTATGCCCAGGGCACTGTCCTATTGTGAAGATAAGATCAAAGCGGAACTTCAGAAGAAGATTACGCGCGGTAAGGTCGATGTTTTTGTTTCCTATATACGTCCGCAGGGCGAATCGGTGATCGTCGAACCCAATCTGGCTGCAGCGCAGGCTTATGCGGATGCCATGCGGAAGATCGATCTACAGTTGGGCAGTTCGAGCAAAATCGATGCTGTTGCATTGTCGCGGTTCCCCGAAATCTTTACCGTCACGAGAGAAGTCCCGGACGAGGACGCTGTATGGGCGGATGTGCGGACTGTTGTGCTCGATGCGGCCGATCGTTTCAACGAAATGAGGGAATCGGAAGGGCGCAGAATGGCTGATGATGTTCTCGATAAGCTTTCTTCGATCGATTTTTTGGTGGAGAAAGTGGAAGAAAAGAGCGCGCCGAGGCTGGAAGCTTATCGTGATATGCTTTATAACAAGCTGCTTACGGTCCTTGAAGCAACGGATATCGATCAGAAGAGGATTCTCGAAGAAGCGGCAATCTATGCCGATCACACTGCGGTGGATGAAGAAACGGTCCGCCTGCGTTCTCATATCGGACAGTTCAGAGAAATCGTTGCTGCCGGAGGCCCTGTCGGGAGGAAACTGGATTTTCTGGTTCAGGAGATCAACCGCGAGATTAATACGATCGGTTCAAAAGCGGCAGATCTGGAAATTACCAGTTATGTTGTCGATTTGAAGAGTGAAACCGAAAAAATCAGGGAGCAGATTCAGAATATTGAGTAGGAGTGGCCTATGAAACTGATCAACATCGGCTTTGGCAATGTGGTTTCCGCTAACAGGCTCGTAGCAATCGTTAGTCCGGAGTCTGCTCCGATCAAGAGGATTGTTACTGAGGCGAGAGAAAAAGGCCTGCTTGTGGATGCAACGTACGGCAGACGCACGAGAGCGGTTATTATCATGGATTCCGATCATGTGATTCTCTCAGCGATCCAACCGGAAACGGTTGCAGGGAGATTGGAGGATGACGATGACGAAGAATGAAGTCGGAAAGCGCCTTTTTGTCCTCTCCGGACCTTCCGGTTGTGGGAAGGATACGGTCATCAAGTGCCTGAAAATGGTCAGGGATGATATCTTTTTATCGGTTTCCTGCACGACACGCGCACCAAGGGAGAACGAGCGGGAAGGTGTGGACTATTACTACATTACTTCCGAGCAGTTCCGTCAGATGATTGAGGCCGGTGAGATCCTGGAATATAACTTTTATGCCGGAAACTATTACGGTACTTCCCGTCAGGAACTTGACCGTGGCCTTGCCGAAGGGAAGATCATGGTCTTGGTGATCGATGTCAATGGTGCGCATAATGTCCGGAGATTGTATCCGGATGCAACGTTGGTATTTCTGCTTCCTCCCTCAATTGATGTGCTAAGGCAGCGGATTGCGGGCAGAGGCCTGACAAATGATGTTGAGGAGCGGATGAAGATTGCGATTGCGGAAATCGCTGATGCTGACAATTTCGATTACCAACTCGTAAATGATGACCTTGAGACCTGTGTGAATGAGCTTTCAGCGATCATTGATACAGTGATGAATAAAGCAAACCAAATGGAGGAATAATAATGCTGAGACCAGAAATCGGAAAACTGCTTGAAGAAACAGATAGCCCTTATTCTCTCGTAATCGCTGTCGCTAAACGCGCCAGGGATATCGTCAGTCAGGAAGAAGCTGAGGGTAAAAAATCGGATGAGAAGCCGGTTACTACTGCGATCATCGAGTTCGGCGCCCATAAGTTCAAAGTCGTCGACAAACAATAATCCAGTACAGAAGAATGAGGGGAGGTGGCGAATTGTTAACCGGTGTTCAAGTAGCGGTCGACAACGCCGCCTTTCAGTTTGATAAGCTGTATTCCTATAATCTTCCTGAGGAACTTGAACCGTTCCGCAGGATAGGTGCCAGGGTGCTTGTTCCGTTTGGGAAAAATGGTTCCCGGATGGGTGTTGTCCTTGGATTATGTGAGGCTGATCCTTCTTTCAAATCCGTGATCGAGATTGAGAAAGATGAACCTGTCATTACGCAGGAGATGGTCGACCTGATCTTCTTTCTTCGGGAGATGACCTTCTGCACGTATTATGATGCGGTCAAAACGATTTTACCGAAAAATATACGTTTGGTACCGGACGTGAAAGCCGGCGAACTGGCATGGATGAACGAAGGTCATACAGAAACTGTTTACGAGGCGGTTGAGGGGAGCGATATTTCTCAGCTCACATCGAAACAGAGGTCTTTGTATGATTTCCTCAGAGACCCTCATACCTACAATGAGATCTACGGGGAACTCGGTTACTCCCGTGACCTTGTTAATCGGGCTCTCCAAAAACAGGTGATCCAGGTCGGTAACAGATGGAAAAAAACCGAACTGGACTACTCCGCTCCATACTACGCAAATGATTTCATCCTTTCCGATGAACAGAATAAAGCTGTATCAAAAATCTCGGAATTCATCGATGATGCTTCAAAACCGAATACAACGCTGCTGTATGGCGTTACTTCGAGCGGAAAAACGATGTTGTATCTCCAACTCATCCGTAAGATCAATGCCAAAGGAAAAGGCGTTCTGATGCTTGTGCCGGAGATCGCTCTGGCAACGCAGATGATCGGAAGATTGCAGAATATGTTTCCGGGGAAAGTGGGAATCATCCACAGTTCTCTTTCTGATACTGAGCGGACGATACAGTGGAAACGGATCCGGGACGGGGAGTTCCCGATCGTTGTCGGTACCAGATCCGCTATTTTTGCCCCGCTTCCGGAAATAGGCCTGATCATCATAGATGAAGAACAGGAGCAGACTTATCTTTCGGATCAGTCACCGAGATACCGTGCCGCATCTGTGGCTGCCTTTCGCGCAAAGCAACATGGCGCACACCTTCTGCTTTCTTCCGCCACTCCGTCTGTGGAGACCTATTATCTCGCCCAGAAAGGGACGATCAACTATGTCGAACTGAGACAGCGTTACAGAAATATGCCTCTTCCGGAAGTTAACGTGGTGGATATGAGAAACGAACTGCTTCAGGGCAACACACACAGCATTGGAAGAGAACTTTACGCAAAGATCCTCGACAGACTGGAGAGAAAAGAGCAGGTGATCCTTTTGCTGAACCGCAGGGGATACCGAACCGTCACGATCTGCAAGCAGTGTAAGGAAGTTGTGATGTGTGACAGCTGTTCAATGCCGCTGGTCTGGCATAAGGCAGATATGACACACCGTTGCCATTATTGCGGCAAAGTGATATCTCAGATCCTGACTTGCCCGAAATGCGGTGGAGAACTTCGCCATACGGGTATTGGAACACAGCGAATCGAGGAGGAACTGGAAGAATTATTTCCTCAGGCGCGCGTCCTGCGCGTGGATCTGGACAGTATGTCCAAAAAAGACTCCATGACAAATGGATTGCGTGATTTTGAAGCGGGCAAGTATGATATGATCATCGGAACACAGATGATCGCCAAAGGTCTGGATTTTGAGAATGTGACTCTGGTTGGTGTTCTCAGCGTGGATTCAATGCTGTTGATGCCAAGTTACCGCGCGTATGAGCGGACATTCGACATGCTGACGCAGGTCATTGGACGAGCCGGAAGAGGAACGAAAAGCGGGGAAGCGGTCATCCAGACCGTCGACCCTGGCAATCCCATCATTAAAATGGCTGCCGATCAGGATTATGAACGGTTCTACAGCAGCGAGATCAGGCTGAGGAAAGCTCATCTGTATCCCCCTTTTTGCAGGATGTGCTCTGTTTGTTTTTTAGCTTCTTCTTCTGCTCGCGGAAAAGTTGCCGCAGAAGCATTTTCTGACCAGCTTGATGAGGTGTTTTCAGCCGCCAAAGATGTGCCTCTGCGGGCGATTGGACCGTCTCCGATGAGAATTCCGGTCGTAGGAGGCCAGTACAGGTGGAGATTGCTTCTTAAGAGCAGGGGAGATGCCCGCTTCAGAAAACTTCTGGGCGAATGCCTGATCAGAGTGAGAGAGAAAAAAGGAATAGGAAATACCCGGATCTATGTGGATTTTTCCAACGATCTGGATACATAGAGAGGAATCATTATGGCTTTAAGAAGAATACTGGTCAATGGGGATCCAACGCTGCGCAAAGTCAGTCGTCCAATTACGGATTTTGGTGCACGAACATGGCAGTTGCTTGACGATATGAAGGAAACGCTGATTGAGGCAAACGGACTTGGTCTTGCTGCTCCTCAGGTCGGCATGCTTCGCCGTGCTGTCATCATCGTGAATAACGACGGAGAGATGATCGAATTGCTAAACCCGGAGATCCTGAACCAGTCTGAAGAAAAAGTTGGCGCATATGAAGGCTGTCTCTCCGTTCCGGGAGAACGCGGCTGGTTAGAGCGCTCGGTCCGGGTCACAGTAAAAGCACAGGACCGTTATG
>CAMKDB010000037.1 GCA_946411155.1 uncultured Faecalibacterium sp. | reverse complement strand
GCTGCAATGACCGCTACGGCATTCCCACCATGGTAATGCTCACTTCCCTGCTGTCGTCAAATCCCGCTGACAGCGGGTCACATCACTGTGTCCACATGCTGGAATCCGGGCTCTCGGATGAAATGAATGAAAAAATCGGGGCTCTTGTCGCAGGATACGGATGGAATTACGACCGGATCCATGTCAGCAGCAATCTCTTCGACCGCGCGCATACGCTTTCCTACATCTCCAGCGAGACGTACTACCGGCTGCTCGCTCCGCAGGTGCTTCCTGAATCTGTTGAGCGGCTCCTGTGGCTGGACAGCGATATCCTTGTCCGGGGCGATATCAGCGGCCTTTTCGCCCTCGACCTCGGCGGATCCGCCGCCGCTGCGTGCGGATACGGACCAGCTATGGAGCACCTTATCCGGGATAACGCTTCCCGTCTCGGCCTCGCCCATCCGGAGACCTATTTCAACGCGGGCGTGATGCTGATGGACCTGACGAAATGCAGAAACGTGGTATCCGAAGATGAACTTGCACGGATCGCAGCGGAGAAGACCGGTGATTTCCTGTTCCCCGGCCAGGACACGGTGAATCTTCTTTTTGACGGCAGGATAATGATGCTGGATTACAGGATCTTCAACTGCATGACGCATTGTATCGTCACGCCCGAGGATCTTGCTTTCGCCAGAGAAAACGCGCTGATCGTTCATTTCCCCGGCGAAGCAAAGCCATGGCGTTTCGATGACATCCATTTCGCGGACGAATGGGCTGAATGGTACCGCAGATGCTTCGGAGAACAAGCTTCCCTGCGTCGTATGTCTTACTTCAGGCTGAAAGCTCTGTATGAGCGTCAGAAAGGCAATTAGTATGGACTGCTTCCGCACACTGTCCCGGAAACTTCTGGAATTCACTGAGGCCGGTTCAGTCCGCAAAGAAATCCGCACTGTTCTGTGCGGCGTTCCTTTCCTTATCCGCTGCCTGGACTTTGAGCCCGCTCCAAAGATGTTCTCCGCCCTCATGAGGGCAGAAGACCTCTCCTCCGGCGTAAGAGAAGAGGTCTTTACCTGTATCTTCAGGGATTCTTCCGAACTGATCCCCATCCTGCCCGCTGAACTGCAAAACAGCACCGGCAGATACGTATGGTCCGGCGACGAAGGCCGGTATGCGTTTTCTTCCGAACACGGTTTCCTGAGCCTTTTTCTTGCCGATAAGAACGAGACCTTCGTCTGGCTCTGTTCTGACAAACATCCTGAGGATGCATTTATCAGTCCCCTGTTCCGGATGGAATTGGGCTGGTGGGCACTCCGCAGAGATCTGCTTTTTCTGCACAGTGCCGCCATCGGGACGGAGGGCAAGGGCATTCTGCTCTCCGGAGCCGGAGGCAGTGGAAAATCCACCCTGGCTCTGTCTGCGATGCTCTCCGGTATGGAATTCCTGTCGGATGACTATCTGATCGTGGATCCCACCGTTCCGGAAGCTTTACGGATCTATGACACCGGTTATGTGACGGACGCTATGCTGGAGCGTTTGCCCGAACTCCGTTCGTCCGCATTCTTGCACAGCGATATCAGGAACAAAACGCTGATTCGTCTGGATCCGGAACGCTGGCAAATCTCCGACAGGATCCGTCTCCACGCGGTCGTCGTACCGCGTGTCGTCCATGCAGCAACGCCTTCACTGAAACGATGCACGGATCTCGGACGTCTGATCCCGCTCCTCGCCTCCACTTCCTATCAGAACCGCGAACTCCGGAACGAAGCGGTATTCCGTTCGATCGTCCGGCTTCTCCGGGCCCTTCCCGCTTATGACTTCGCGCTGACGGACGATCTCCGCGCCAACGCATCCTATCTCAAGGAATGGACAGATAAACTATGAGTGTATCCGTGATCGTGCCGGTCTTCAACGGCAAAGAATTCATTGACCGCAGTGTTTCCAGTATCCTGCCGGAACTCGGGCAGGATGACGAACTGATCCTCGTCGACGACGGCTCCACCGACGGCACCTTTGGCATGCTGTGCGGGCGCTTTTCAACCGACAAACGTATCCTGCTGGCGGCACGCTCCGAAAACAACGGTCCAGCAGCCGCGCGCAATACCGGGATCAGGCTTTCCAGAGGCGAATGGATCGCCTTCTGTGACGCAGATGACGAATGGCTGCCGGGAAAACTGTCCGCCCAGCTCCGTTATGCGGCAGAGTATCCGGAAGTGCAGATCGTCCTGACAGGAGAAGAGACCGTCTGCGATGACGAATCCGCGCGCACCGGCAAGCTTCAGGAATACGCCAGGAATGATACCGTCCATTTCCGGAACGCATTGATCCGCCACGATGTTTTCGAAAGGATCGGACTGATGGATGAATCCATGCGCATCCGGGAGGATACGGAATGGCTCGTCCGCGCAAGAACGGCGGGAGTACGGATGGGATCCGTTCCGGATCCGCTCTATCGAAGACACCTCCGGGACGGCGGACTATCTGCGAATGCCTCTGAAGAAGGCAGGAAAGAACGCATGCTCAGCGCTTTTGCCAGAGGGATCCGGGAAAAAAAGCCGGAAACGGCAGACGCAGAGCTTCTCAGTATTCTCGTTCCCGTTTATAATGCGGACAAATACGTCGGCGAGGCAGTGTCAAGCTGTAAGGCTTTACACCGCAAATGTGAACTTGTTCTGATCAACGACGGTTCATCCGACGGCAGTCTTTCCGTTCTGAGGCGCCTTCTTTCGGATCGTCTGTATCCCGACGGGCTTTCTGTGACGCTGGTGCACCGGAAGCATAAGGGACAGGCCTCTTCGCGCAACGATGCTTTCCGTCTTTCCCGCGGAAAATACCTGCTCTATCTGGACGCTGACGATTACTTCACTCCCGGCGCTATCGATCTCATGGCAGATACAGCCGATAAATCTCCCGAAGCGTTCGTGATCAGCGCGATGTGCCGCGATTTCCTTTCTCCCGACCTAACGGAAGAGGAATCGTCCAAACTTAAGATCAACCCGGATCCGTACCGGCGGATGCTTGCCGGATGCATGCTGATGCGGAGAAGCGTTTTCGAGCAGATCGGGACTTATGACGAAACGATGGCGACCTCAGAGACCGCGCAGTGGGTCATGCGTATCCGGGACGCCGGTCTTTCCATCCGTGAAATCGGCGAAGTCACCCTGATGCGTCGCTACCACAACGGCAACCTGGGAAGAGTTAACCGTGAAGCGCAGATGAACAGTTATATGGAAATGATCCGCCTGCGTCTGAAAAACCGGAAAGGTTGACTATCCCTTTTCTTAACGATAAAGAACTTCCTGCTGCACAAAGCAGAAGGAAGTTCTTTTTTTCGTTTCTTTCCTATCAGTGATCTGCCCGGTTGAACCCGTTCTTCATATGCAGACTCGCGTCACGCAGGATCTTGTTCAGCGTGGAGGTCGACTCCTCCTTTGCCATATCCGCGAGTTTTTCATTGGCTTCTGCAAGCAGCGCGCGGTCCCCTGTCTCTGCCACCTTTCTGTCCGTTTCCACAATTATCTGACGGCCTCGGACAGCGACCTTCTCATGATAGCGGTCCACGTTCTGGATGCTGGTATTGTAGTTGGGATCAGCGAGAGCACCGATCAGACGGCTTGTCCAGTAGAAATTCTCCGTGGAGGTATCCAGTGTGACATCAGAGAGATACTTCGGCATCCTGTCCACATTGGTATAGACCGGCAGCATGGCGCTGAAGGTGGTGGATCCGAAGCAGATCCATTCCACGGCCTTGCAAAGATCCGGCGCATCGCTCCGGATCTGGCAGATTGAAGTGACACCGGTGCGGTTGATGCCGATGGACCTGTACATGCCTCTCTTTCCTGTCTCACGGCTGGTGTACGGGTCGAAATCCGTTCCCTGATAGTGGGAGGAAAGCACATATTTCACATCTTCCGCAGCCACTTTCCGATCCGGTACGAGACACCACGGGATGTCGTCGCTCTCGGGGTTGAATTCCGCGTCCTGTCCGTCCCAGGAATGAGAGAACGGAGCGAAATACCGCCCCATAAACCACGCTCTGGGTGTGTTATAGATATGATCCTGATCCGTACGGGAACCGAATACATCTCTGGGGTTGAATTTGCCGTTCTGATTGAGATCCAGATGATTCTCCTCAATGAAAGACTTCAGATCAGCCGAGCAAAGGTGATCTTTCTTTTCTCCGAGGGCGTCCTCCAGGTCGAAATCGGTCATGCAGAACTCGTTCGGCAGGATCGCCACCGCATCGTCCGGCACCCTGCGCGCCATCCAGTGATGCCCACCGATGGTCTCCAGCCACCAGACCTCGTTCTCATCGTTGAACGCGATCCCGTTGGTCTCATAAGTCCCGTAGGTCTCCAGCAAAGAACCGAGGCGGAGCACCCCTTCCCTCGCACTGCGGATATAGGGCAGCACCAGGACGACGATGTCCTCTTCCCCGATCCCGCCGGGCGTCTCTTTATCCCTGCGGTTCTTCTTTTTCTTCAGTTCCACGAGCGGATCCGCTGCCAGCACACGGGGGTTGGTCGTGATCGTCTCCGTGGCGGTCATTCCGACATTCGCTTCATTGATGCCCGTCGCCGCCCAGGTCCCATTCTTGGGATCCACACTGGGACACGCGGTATACCGCATGGGGTCGTCCGGAAGCGGGATCTCCACATGAGAGAGCACGCTCTTATACTTCCGGGGCTGCTTCTTCGGGTCCACGACCACCAACTTCTTCTCGTCAAAGAAACCGTCGTCCGTCCGGGCGATCATCGTGGAGTGGTCATTGCTTGCATTCTTTCCTACAAGTACTGTCGTACAAGGCATATTCATTCCTCCGATCTTTTTTCTTAATTCATTATATGCATGTCCGAAATCAGTTCTCAAGGAAGAGCCCTGTTTTTCGGGAAACTGTCCAGTTTTGGCAACTGCGTCACTCACTCTCTGTGACTATTTTGATAATCCTTCATTTTCCCCGGCGACTCCAAGAACAGTTTTCATTTTATCCATTGGAAATCTAATTTGATTTTTTTTGGATTTTTCCGTACTTATCCTCTGAGTTATGTATATAATAGATAGGAATTCAGCCCTTATCTGGCTGAAAAAATTTATATTATTTGGGGGGGATTTATGACTCGATCTCTTCGCAGGCTCTCTATGGTGGCCGTTTTTGCCCTGATCCTTGCGGCAATCTCAGCCACCGTTTTTGCGTCTTCCAGTCTCTGTTACCAGGAACCGGAGATCGGTTCCAACAGTTATCAATGGAACCGGTTCGGCCATTGCCGGGACACTTACCTTACCGTTGTCGGAAACCAGCTGATGAGCGTCCGTAAGGACGGCGACTCCCTGGGCATCGTTTATTACGACGCCAACTACAACCCGGTACACGGCAAAAGCAGGTTTGTCCCTCTGGAACTGCCCATTTTCGGCGCGTTCTATGCCGACGGAACCAACTACTATGTCCTCACCGGCAAAATGAATCCGGATGAATCCAATGAATCGGAAGTGTTCCGGGTCACCAAATACGACCTGAACTGGAACCGGATCTCTTCCGCCTCTCTCTACGGTGAGAACACCTATATCCCGTTTGACGCCGGCAATGCCGAGATCACTTCCCTTAACGGGTATCTTGTCATCCGGACCTGCCATGAAATGTACGCTTCGGGCGACGGATTACATCATCAGGCAAACGTGACACTTGTTCTGAAAACGGACACCATGGAATTCACGAATGCATGTACCGGGGTGTTGAACAACGGTTATGGGTACGCCTCCCATTCGTTCCATCAGCGCGTCATCGCGGATGAAGGAAAGATCGTTGCAGTCGATCTCGGAGACGCCCGTCCCCGGGGACTTGTCCTGTTTACCTATCCGGTAGGATTTGAGTCCATGTCCGGCTGGGTGAAGACGAACAGCACTCTCCTGCTCATTGCTCCGGGAGAAGAAGGAAACAATGACACAGGCTACGCCATCGGCGGACTCAAAGCTTCCTCGGATCATTATCTTGTCGCCGGCAACTGCATCGATCTGGCAGCGGATCCGGTCGATCTTTTCGGTCAGAGGGACGTCTTTGTCGCCGCATGCGCAAAGAGCGACATCACCGATAAAGTCCGACGCGTTTTCTCCGACCGCAGGGACGGAGAAGGTTCTGCTCTCGTTCCCCAGTTCACGAAACTATCCGATAACCGATTCCTGCTGCTCTGGAGTTATGAGAACAGCAGCGACGTCTGCTACACCGTTATCGACAAGGACGGAAACAAAGTTTCTTCTTATTACCGCATGCGCGGAGAACTGAATGACTGCGAGCCGGTGCTTTTCAACGGAAAAGTCGTCTGGATCGGTTCGAACGGCGCCAATATCAAAGACAGGGAGGTCGGCGAGGATGTGACCTTCTATTCGATCAATGCTTCCGATCCTTCGAAAAATGCCACCAAGGTCGTCCGCCGTGAGCACAAACTCACGGAAAGCCACTCTCTGGACGCTGATGCAGACGTCGTGACCGTGCACCGGACCTGTTCCCAGTGCGGATTGTCCGAGACCTATTCCTTCCCCGTGCCCACGAAGCTGGAATACGAGTACTGGTATAACACCAACAAAAACAGGGATCTCTTTTCCTCCGTCAATAACCATTCGTTACAGGAAACCGTAAGAGATAACAATAACCTGCTCATCGTTTTTAAAGACTGGGATCCGAAATACTATGACATCGTCTGCCTTGATGACGGCGTGACTGAATATACCGGCACGTATTACCCCAGGCCGACCGCTGAGTATCCAAACCTGGCATACGTGGAAGTCGGACTGATTAACGCAGGAACCGCCCGGATCTCGATCCGGCCGAAGTACATCGAAAACCGCGACTATGATTTCGAGATCACATTTACTGTCCGGCATAAGATCGAAGAAGAGGAAACGACTTATGAATGGGCTGATGATTACAGCACATGCACTGCAAGAGCTGTTTGCTCCGCCTATCCGGAACATGTTGTCGAAGAGACAGTGAACTCGAGAATATACAAAACGACCGCAACGTGTTATGAACCCGGTGTTACGACCTACCGCGCGCAGTTCTCCCTGGAAAGCGGTATCCATTCCACGACAATAGAGGCGGAGTCCGGCGCGCTCGGACATGATTACTACTGTTATGCATGGAACTGGATCGGCAGCGGATACTGCAGAGCGTATTTCATGTGCATCCGATGCGAAGATATACAGACGATTGACGCCGACATTACAGAATCGGTAATAACCCCTGCAACCTGCGAAGAAGAAGGCAGCGCCGTCTATACTGCAACTGCCGCCATCGAAGGAAAGACCTTCACGGACGAAAAGACGTTTCCTCTGGAAGCGACCGGGCACAAGTATGAATTTGACCGCTTCGTCTGGTCGGAGGATCTGTCCACCGCCAAAGCAAGATTCGTCTGTGCGCACGACAACACCCATACGAAAGAGGTCGACGCTCAGGTGCAGAGGACAGTGACGGAGGCGACCTGCACCGAACCCGGATCCGTCCACAGTACGGCGACCGTAAAGCTCGACGGGAAGACATACTCCGATGAACAGACAAAAGAGACCGAACCCGCAAAAGGCCACTCCTACGGGAGCCCGTCCTGGTCCTGGGCCGCGGACTATTCGACCTGTAAGGCGACCTTCACATGCAAGAACGATGCTTCCCACAAAGAAGTGATGACCGCCTCCATAACCGTTAAGGAAGTGCCTGCAGGATGCGAGACTGCAGGAACGACCACCTATACCGCTTCCGTTAAATTCAACGGGAAAACATACAAGAACACAAAAACCGTCTCCATCAATGCAACGGGGCATCAGTACGCATTCGACCGGTTCGTATGGTCGGACGACCTGTCCTCCGCTCAGGCGCATTTCATATGCGGCAATGACCGTTCCCACACGAAAGACGTCGCGGCAACGGTCAAACGGACAGTTTCTGAACCGACCTGCACCAAACCGGGATCGATCAGCAGTACTGCGACCGTGCAATTTGAAGGAGCGACGTACAGCGATACCCAGACGAAAGAAACGGATCCTGCAACCGGTCATGCCTACGGCAGTCCTTCCTGGACATGGTCCGGTGACTACAAGACCTGTCAGGCGACCTTCACCTGCGCAAACGATCCGACCCATATCCAGAAAAAGGCCGCTACAGTGACCGTGAAGGAAGAACCCGCCGGATGCGAGACAGCCGGCAAGATCACCTACACCGCCTCCGTAAAGTTCAACGGGACAACATACAGGGATGTGCAGACCGTAACAGTCAATGCGACCGGGCATCAGTATGCGTTCGACAGTTTCATCTGGTTGGATGACCTGACTGCCGCCAAGGCGCATTTCATCTGCGGGCACGACAGCACCCACACGAAAGACGTTACGGCGACGGTCAAACGGACAGTGACCGAGCCTACCTGCACCAAACCGGGGTCGGTCAGCAGTACCGCGACTGCCAAATTCGAAGGGAAGACCTATACCGACAAGAAAACAAAAGAGACTTCCCCCGCTACCGGCCACCATTACGGAGAACCCGCCTGGAACTGGTCCGATGAACTCAGCAGCGCGACTGCGGTCTTCGTCTGCGATAAGGGAGACGACCGGCAGGAACTGAATACGACAGTGACAGTCACTTCAAACAATGATGAGACCGAATACATTGCGAAAGTCACTTTCCTCGGCACCGTTTATTCGGACAGGAAAGTCGTCAGCAACAGCGTTACCCTGACGCTCAGCGATACTACGATCCGGATCCCGCTGGGATCCCCCTATCAGCTCACCGCAGTCTCCAACAGGGAACTGGAATGGAGCGTCGACGACGGGAAAGTACTCTCCGTGGATCAGAACGGAAAGATCACACCGAACTATCCGGGACACGCCGTCGTAACCGTCCATGCGAAGCAGAGTTCTCTGACTGCAAGCTGCGACGTCACGGTCGAATTCACCGACGTCAGGAATACGAAGGACTTCTTCTACTCCCCCGTCTACTGGGCTGTCGAGCAGGAGATCACGAGCGGATATACCGACAGCCACGGGAAACTGACCGGCAAATTCGGACCCGGAGATCCCTGCAGCCGCGCTCAGATCGTGACCTTCCTGTGGCGTGCGAACGGGAAGCCGGAAGTTGATACCGAGTCCGCTCCGAAATTCAGGGATGTAAAGTCCGGCGCTTACTACTACAAGGCAGTCCTTTGGGCGGCATCGGAAGGGATCACCACCGGTTACAGCGACAAGAACGGAAAGCCATCCGGCAAATTCGGACCGGACGATCCCTGCACGCGCGCCCAGATCGTGACCTTCCTGTGGCGGGCAGCCGGTTCTCCCGCTGTGGATCCCTCCGGCACGCAGACCTTCAAGGACGTAAAGAAGACGGATTACTTCTATAATCCCGTGATCTGGGCGTCCGGGAAAGGTATTACGACGGGCTATACCGACAAGAACGGTAATCCGACGGGATACTTCGGATCCGGCGATACCTGTACACGCGGACAGGTCGTAACATTCCTGTACCGCGCTGCTGAATAAGACCCGCTGATCCACGAACATCTGTCAAAAAACAGAGCATCGGCAGACTGCCGATGCTCTGTTTTTTTGCGATCCGATCTGATCAAGCATAGAGTTTTCCGATCAGCCAGTTGGATAAACGGACCGGCAGCAGTTTCAGAAGCAGGTTCACGCATTTGTAACTGAAGCCAATGGTATACAGCAATCCGTTTCTGCCGCTCAGAGCAACGGAAGCGATATACTGTCCTGCTTTCTCCGCAGACATCCCATTCCGCTCATCCTTCTCCATCTTTGATACGGATGCGGAGATCCTGCCGCCGTAGACGTCATCGCCCGAGGTGCTCTTGTTTCTTGCGTCTGTGAAGCCGGTCGCGGTATCTCCCGGCATGACGGCACAGACGCGGATCCCGAACGGCTTCAGTTCATTGGCCAGGGAGAGCGTATAACTGTTGATCGCCGCTTTGGATGCGGAATAATACGTCTGGAACGGGATCGCGGCGGTCGCGGCGACTGAACTGACGTTGACGATCTTTCCCCGGGTCTTCCGCAATTCCGGGATGCCCGCGCGGTTCACGTTCACCATACCAAAGAAATTGACGTCCATCTGCCTTCTGGCATCCGCTGATTCCGTGAATTCCACTGCGCCTGAGATCCCGAAGCCGGCGCAGTTGACCATAAGATCCAGCCTTCCCTGTTCATGAACCACCTGAGCGACCGCATCACGGACCTGCTGTTCGTCTGTGACGTCACAGGTGATATGGGCGATGCCCTCTTCTCCTGAACCCGTCCGGCTGAATTCGTACACTGTACATCCCCGCTCACGCAGCGCGCGGGCAGTCCAGAGTCCGATCCCGGAACTGCCTCCCGTTACTACAGCGACCCGTTTCTCCATCGTACACCTCTTTCTTCATATCTTTCCCAGTCTGAACGCTTCGATCATCGTCGAAGTCAGGCTCAGGGTGTTCTCCTGTACGGGAACCTGTTCCCGCGTCACCCAAATTCCCTCGGAAAGTTCACTGCGCTGCAGTGTGATCGATGTGTCTTGCGCATCACAGACGAAACCGAGCAGCAGAGATTCCGAGTGCGGCCACGGCTGACTGCCGAAGAAGGAGATATGCTTCACATGCACGCCTGTTTCCTCGAACACTTCCCTTTTCACTGTTTCCTCGATGGTCTCCCCGACCTCGGCGAATCCGGCAACGAGTGCATACCTGTCGAAACCACGTGCATACTTGGTAAGAAGCAGACGTTCTCCGTCCCTCACCGCCGTGATGATCACAGGATTGATCCTCGGGTAAACGGTCCTGCCGCAATGCGGGCAGATCATAGCGCGTTCCGTCGGAGAATGCGCCATCCGGTTTCCGCATCTGCCGCAGAATGTGCTGTCCTCGTACCAGCATCCGATCTGAAGGCCGGTCATCGCGGCAAATGCCAGCCATTCGGGTCTCTGCCCGAACAGATCACGGTAGCCCCAAAAAGAATCCGCTTTTTTCAGCGCATCCGGCAGTTCTTTCCCGAGAAAAAACCGGATCCCGCTGACGGAGAACAAATACGTGTAAGCCGTATCATATTCCCCGCATTTCGGAAGACCGATTCGGTCCCCGTCCCTGAGGACGAAGACACGGCGGTCTTTCAGAAAGACCGCCTGATCCTCCGGAGATGGCGTCCTCGGTTCAAAATGATTGTCAAATACATAAGGGTCGATCGTCTGGAACATCATCATTCTCCCCGCAGCGCATCATCGGATCAGTGTGCGGATCAGCCAGATCAGAAGCAGGTGCCCGGGATAGAAGCAATAGAACAGCCATTTCAGACCTCTGCCTTTCTTTCCGTTATAGAAAAATACAGGCAGGAATCCGAGCAGCCCGAACAGATAGACGCCCACGTTCCGCAGCAGAAGGTGATACGCCATCCCGAGAACGTTCCGTACAAAAAGCATCCTGCCGCGCATCAGGTAGTAAATGAAGATCAGTCCCACAGCCAGCATGTTGTAATCCAGACCAAGAAAGATGGAAAGCAGCGCACCGGCGACCAGGATCATCATTCCGAGGAAACGCTTTCCTCCGGAAGCATCCTTTGAGATGCGTTCAAACAAAGTGAGACACAGGAACGCCCAGAGAAAGGAGAACATGATGTTCTGATGGGAGAATTCAAGCACCTTTCCCGCGGTGACAAGATCAAACGGGATCTCACTGATCAGTGCAAAAAGGCTCAACCGTTTCAGATACTTGCCCCGGTCATGCGTGTGGCTGAATCCTTCCGCGGCGCAGAAAGCGAAGATCGGCATCGCGATCCTTCCGATCACGCGCATCCAGATCTGGTCGGGGAAGAAATTGTCCCCGACATGATCAAAGACCATGCACACCATGGCAATCAGCTTCAAAACAGTACCGTCAAGTACAGCTAACCTGTTCTTCGTTTCACTCATACAAAAAAACCTCCGGTCGCTTATGGATACATTATAGCAGAATCGCACTCCACCGTATTCCCGGTTCCCACACCATATCTTCGCGGGTCTATGTACACCACACTTCCGATATGATATAAGAAAAGAAAAAAACGGAGTGAAAATACGATGAAAAAATGGGCTGCTGAAAAATACGCGGACGCCCTCGTATCGGTGGGCGTAAACCTTCAGAAGGGTGAGACTCTTTTCCTGCTGAGCGACATCGCCGCAGCAGATCTCGCACGCGAAGTCGCTCAGAAAGCGATGGACCGCGGAGCGAAAGATGTGGAGATCCTCTGGACCGACGCCATGACTGAAGCCATCCGGGCGAAATCCTGCGACAGCGGGACGCTCAGGCACATGCCGGAATGGAAAATGGAAGGGACGGATTCCGTGCTCCGGAACGGCACCGGCGTGCATATCACGATCTCCTGTTCTTTCCCCTCCCTGCGCGAAGGCATCCCGGACGAGAATCTGCTTGCACAGTCTCTGGCCAATAACGATCTGCGCAACGTCGTCAGGAAATACATTCACAGAAGCGTTCTGAAGTGGACCGGTACCGTTTATCCGACCATGGACTGGGCAAGACAGGTCTACCCCGAATGCGATGACGCAAAAGCATTGGAACAGCTGGAAGATGCAGTCTGCAAAATGATGCGTGTGGACAAGACATCCGATCCGGTGGAGAACTGGCGCGCACACTGCGCAATGCTGTCTGACCGCTCCCATAAGCTGAACAGTTTTAACTTCAGATCCCTTCATATCACCAGCGAGCTGGGCACAGATCTGACGATCGGACTTGTGAAAGACCACATCTGGGTCTCCGCCGGTGAGATGGGCTCCAGCAATGTCAACGCACCCTATGTGGCGAATATGCCGACGGAAGAAGTCTTCACCGATCCGGACTTCCGGACGGTCAACGGGATCGCATACGCTTCTTTCCCGCTGTACATCAACGGAAAACTCGTGAAAGATTTTTCTATCACTTTCGAGAACGGAAAGGCGGTGGACTGCTCAGCGAGCGAAGGCGTTGAATTCCTCCGTGACGCGCTGTTCCGCAACGAGTTCACCCGTCAGCTCGGCGAGGTGGCGCTGGTCTCCAAACAATCCCCCATCCGAAAAATGGGCCGTATCTTCTATAATGGTCTTCTGGACGAGAACGCAGCGTGCCATCTGGCGTTCGGTTCCTCCTTCTCCGACTGCGTGAAAGGCGGTGCGTCCATGACGGAGGAAGAACTGTACGCCATCGGCGTCAATCATGCGGACAGCCATCATGACTTCATGATCGGCACCGACGATCTGAAGATCGTGGGGATCACATACGACGGTCGGGAAATCACTGTCATGGAACACGGAGATTTCGTGATCTGAACCGTTCCCGAAGGAATCCATACCTGACAAAAAAACGGTGTGACAGCAGTCACACCGTTTTTATTCATCCATCAACGAAGTAATTCAGCAGCCGTTTCTTCCGTTCTTATGATCCTCGATGGAGCAGGCGTTGGGCGATTTATACCCGACAAGCCCCGCGTCCGCAGGATCGACGGAGACTCTTCCGTCCTCAAATACGAAAGCAGGCACTCCGACATCCCCGATTGCCTTAAGATGATCGAAGACCGGTTCCGTATCACGCAGATGCATGAACGCGCTCAGATTCCGGATATGCGCTCCGATGTTGATGTATTCAAATTCGTCCTCACGTCCCTTGATCTGATCTTCCAGAAAATCACAGTAGGGGCATGTCGGCATTCCATAGATCTTGATCATTTCGGTTCCTCCAAGAAAGCACCGGCCGGATAATCCGATCAGCGACGCGTTTTTCCCTTTTTGCCTGCATTGAGTTTCTGACGGATATCTTCGTTCAGATTCCGGAAAATGTTCTTCTGAGACTCATTATCCAGCTCCGCACAGATTGCCAGAGCCTCTTCATCCGTCAGATTCTTGTCTCCGAGCAGATGGCGGAATTTCATTCCGACGATGTAGGTCCTGATATCCTCAACAGATTCCTTGTTGGCAATCATCGCCCTTACTCTGCTGCTGGTATGCCCGAATTTGATCAGGTCCTTATTCAGCAGTTCATAACTGAGTTTGCCTGTCTTGTCGGTGTACAGCGCTTTGACAGCAAGATAATTCTTAGTTTCCATGTCCATCCTCCTTCTCTTCGTACAGTCCAGAAAAGCTTTGGTAAGAATTTAGAACATTATAGCACTCCCGTGACATTCCGTCACGAAACCCGGAACGATTCCGGCCAGGCAAAAGACCGGAAGAACGTTTCCGGTCCGGAACCCGTTATCGGATAACGAAGGCCTGTTCTCTTCTCAAGAGGCTTCCATCCGGATCAAAATCTTTCATCCCGCACCCGCCCGTCGTGAGATGCATCTGAAAAAATCCGTCGTCGAAGGACGTCCAGACAGCCAGTCCTGAACCGTTCGGATCTCCCATCCTTGCGAAATTCATCCAGTAATCCTCCATGATGTCCGCCAGTTCATAGTCAGAACGGTCGTACGGCCTGTGGGATTCGTCCAGGGATTTGAAAAGATATCTGTTATCGCAGGAATGCGGCGTACCGGCATTCTCGTCGCCCGGCTGCGGCCTGTCAAAGCAATACAGATATGGCGCGCGGTATCCCGCGTCGATCAACACCTTAGCAAAAGCGCGCATATTGGGCGTCATCGCGGCGAACAGCGGAATGGGCGTGTCCTCCGCATATCCCTCATCGATGGTCGACCCCATCAGGTAATCGACGTCATGCATGTAATGCTTCCGAACACACTCTGCCGGGTCGGCAAAGAAAAATCTGCCGTCGATCAACGGAGCGAACATCGTTCTGTTCTCCTGACAGAACGAGCGGCTTTTTTCCTCCAGATCCTCCCAGGGGATCTTCCGGAGTTCTTCCACACTCTCCATACCGCAGTATTTCAGGAAATCAGCG
>CAMKDB010000036.1 GCA_946411155.1 uncultured Faecalibacterium sp. | reverse complement strand
CAGAGAATACGGTGACTGGATGAAGGAGCAGACACTGAAATATAACTTCGAGGGGATCTTTCCTCCCGATGAAGCACCAGGCCTCCCCTGGCCGGACAAAGAAACGTTCAAAAACGTTTTCTCCCGCAGTGCCTTCTTCTTCGACAGGGATCAGCAGCACATCAGAAACAGCAATTTCGTCCTGGCGAATTTCAATCCCTATCACGGAGCTGAACCGGACAGCGGCACCGCATTCGAAGTCGGTATGTGTTACGGTCTCGGATATCCCTGCTATTACTTTATGAGCGATACCAGGCCACTCATAGAGAGGATCAACTGCAAAAAGGACGAGAACGGCGTCTACCACGATATTGAAGGGTACATCGTCGAAAACTTCGGATTTACGCTTTGCTCCCGTCTGGCATCGACTGCCAAAGCGATTTACCACGAATATCCTGACGCGCCGAAATATGCAGCTATGGATCTGGGTATCTATTCAGAGGAATAGATACTGTCTACGGATTCCGCCCAAAAACTGAAATGCTCTCACCCCGAGGTGGGGGCATTTTATATTGTCCGAATGCTATCCTATCCGGGTACACATTGTATCGGATTCCGGGTGACGGCATTGAAGAAGCCTCACCAAAAATGATATAGTCTAGTATCAACTGAATGCATGATTAGGAGAAAAAATGAGGTATCTCAAACAATTCGGAATCATCCTGCTGATCACATGTATCGGAGAGATCATAAAGTTACTGGTACCTCTTCCCATCCCTGGCAGTATCTACGGCATTGTGCTGATGTTTATTCTGCTCGTCGCACATGTGATACCGCTTGACAGCGTCCGCAGCGCTGCGGAATTTCTCATAGCGATTATGCCTGTCATGTTTATTCCCGCAGCAACGGGACTTATCAACTACTGGCCACAGTTAAAGCCCATTCTCATACCGACACTGGCCATGATCGTACTCGTGACGATCATAACGATGGCCGTAACCGGAAAGACCGCAATGTATATAATCAGCAAAAACAATAAGGAGGGCGAAGCCAATGAATAAGATCATAGCCGGTTCCGCCTCCGCAGGGGCTGTTCTTTGCTTCCTGGCATACTGGATCGGAACAGTCATAAAAAGAAAGTTCAAATGGGGAATCCTGAATCCCCTGCTCATTGCCATCATTCTGGTCAGCGGTTTCCTGCTCGCTTTCCGCGTGGATTATGATTCTTTCAACTCCGGAGCAAAGTACATCAGCTGGTTCCTTACACCGGCCACAGTATCTCTTGCCGTTCCGCTTTATCAGCAGCTGGAAAGACTCAAGAAGAATATCAAAGCAATTCTGATCAGCATATTCGTCGGCTCTGTAACCAGCATGGGATCGGTCCTTGCTCTCGCTTTTCTGTTCCGCCTGACACATGAACAGTACGTGACATTTCTTCCCAAATCCATAACAACTGCCATAGGAATGACTCTGGCAGAAGAGATGGGCGGCATCGCGGCGATAACTGCTACGACCATCATCGTTACCGGCATCTTCGGAAGTATGGTCTGCGACGGGATCTTTAAACTCCTGAAGATAACCGATGATGTCGCCAAAGGTCTTGCGCTGGGAACAAGCGCTCACGCGATCGGAACGTCAAAAGCAATGGAGATCAGCGAAGTCGCCGGAGCAATGAGTTCACTTTCGATCGTAACAGCCGGAATCATCACTGTGATCGGAGCAAATCTGTTTGCGATGATTTACTGAAATCAGCCGGAAGTAGCTTCACAGGGCATTGAATAACAGCATACTTGAAAACAGGTCAGGCATCAGAAGATGCCTGACCTGTCTGTTATATCCTGTATTCAAAGAGGATTATCCTTCAAAAGGAACAACTCCCTCGACCGCATCCGCTGCGGTGATGCGCGCGTCGTCATGATCCACATCGATGAGGATATAGCGGTCATTCCCCATTCCGATCTCTTTCATGTATGAAAGCTGACGGAATCCATGGCGGGAACTCATCCGCTCCATCAGAGCATGATGATCCTCTTCCTTCATTGCGGCGACCATGTCTACGCTCGCCTGATCTGCGGCAAGGATATCTACGGAAGCCAGAATTCCGACATTCGGTGTGACAACAGGTTCTGCGTCAACACCCTCGCAGTCGCAGCTGACGCTCATATTCCTGAGAACATTTACATATACAACGTTCTTACCGAAATGGTCAATAACGGATTTCGTGGACTCGGTGATTTTTTCCATCAGTTCTTCTTCCACGACGCCCCACATGCCGGCTTCATTGGTATGGATCATCTTTTTCCCGATTCTTCCGTCTGCACACCCGATTCCGATATTTTTGTTGGAACCGCCAAATCCTCCCAGAGAATGGCCTTTGAAGTGGGTCAGTGTGATCATCGAATCATAGGAAAGAAGATGATCGCCTACACTCATTTCCGTAAACCATTTTCCACCATTCACCGGCAGCATGGCTGTGCCGTCCTCATCGAGGATATCGACTTCCGTGAAATCAGTCCACCCATTGATCTTCAATGTGTTTCTGTGCTGTTCGGTGGTATATCGCGCCCACTCATAATACGTATTTGTCTCAATGATCCTGGCATCGGGCGATTCTTTCTCCATAAACTCTCTGACCCAAACGGGCGGAATAATATTGGGGCCATGCTCCTCACCGGTATGGACTTTAATTGCCACTTTGCCGCCGATGACGTCTTTCACCCGGTCATAGACTCTCATCAGTCCGGCAGCGGAAAGATCCCTCGTGAAATATACGATGCTCTCATTCCCGCTCCTGTCTTCATAAGGAACGTATACACTTCCATCTTTACTGATTGCCATTTTTGTCCTTCCTTTCCGCTGTTCAGTTGTTCTTAGCTGCCATCAGCTCAGCGATCTTCACCTTCAATGCGTCATACGCATCTTCGGGCTCCTCATAATTCAAAGCGATTTTTTCCATCGGACAAAGATCATCTCCCGTCCTGTTCATGATGTTTTTGACCTTTTTCCCATAAGACCATCTGATTCCGAAACGGTCCAGCACAGGCAGAGCGCTGTCGCTCAGCACATCCGCATATACTTCCTTTACTCCCAGCAGCACATATAAAAAAGCTGCCGCTCTGCCGATAACCCGGTCCGCAGCACTGAATCCTTCAAATCTGCAGCCGTCTCTGAGCCACCAGTTCAGCGGTTTGATCCCGTTTGCTTCGCTTGTAAATGTCATCTCATCCAAACAGAGAACGCAGGTATAGTTCCCTTCATTCAATAATTCTTTTGCTCTTTCCAGATCTGTCATAAAACTCTCCAACGATAATTTCTGATACGAAAATGTCCGATTGATTCTAAATTAAATATATCACAGTAAAATGCTTCCTTTCACCAAAGATTTCACTCCGAATCCTATTCGAGCAAATGATTTCATATACTACGTCTGATCATGGTATTAATAAATGGGTGGAAGGAAGGCAGTAAATGATGTAAAATAATCAAGTGGGTCTCAGGCATACCAGGAACGATTTTCCACGCAAATCATTCCGATATCATTCTGTGCTGACCCGTTTTGAATCAAAAAAATCAGAATTCGAGGTTATCGTGATATGTCCCGATACAGATCTTCTTCCAACAGCAGCAGATGGGTGCTCCATCTGGTTCTTGGTATATGCGCTGCGCTGATCGTTCTAGCAATCTGGAACATGATCCCGCAAGCGAAGTTGATGGATTCCAACGATATGGTCATGACCGTAAACGATCATACCATTTATCCTATGGAATTCCGTTTTTATGTAAACCGTTTTCTTGAAAACTATCTTCCCGTCTATGGCGAAAAGACATTTTCCCAAAAAAACCTATTTGGCGGTTTCCTCTCAACGGTCAGCAACTATGTGGTTCAGAACTATGTAATGCTGGACTGGGCAGAGGAAAACGGTTTCACCCTTAACGATGAGATGAAAGCTACGGCCCGGGAACAGCTTGACGAATATAAAGCATCTTTCGATTCTGAAGAAGCTTTTCAGAATATGCTCTCTGAAACCGGATTAAGTGAAGAGATCTATCTGCAGTTTCTTGAAATGAATCAGGTCCTTTCGGCGTTTGATGATTATCTTTATGATTCAGAGCTCAGTCCATACCAGATCAAAGATGAGGAACTTCTGTCCCTCGCTGACGAATACGGCATTTATGGCGCAGAACACATCTTCTTCAATATGGGCGAAACAGATGAAGAAAAAGCAGCAAACAAGGAGAAATGCGAGGAAGCCCTTGCACGGCTTAAATCTGGGGAAAACTTTGAAGACCTTATGAATGAACTTTCTGAGGATCCTGGTCTGTCGACTTATCCCAATGGCTATACCTTCGGGCCGGACAGCAATTTCGATCCCACTTTCTACGCTGCCACACAAAACACTGAAGTGGGCCAATACTCAGAAATCATTACCTCGGCAGACGGATATCACATTATCAAGCGGATAGACCCGAATCCCGACGATGCCCGTTACCTGATAAGGGTCTCCATGTCCAATAAAGAATTTGCAGACAGACAAGCGGATGCAAAAGTCGTATACTCTCCCCGTTTCGGAGAGATCGAATTTTCTGATTTCCATATCAGTACCGAAACCGCTGAATAAAACCTGATCTGCCTTCATACAGAACTGCTGAATATGACGTTCAGATAATACCATTCCCTCCGCCCGGACTAGAGTCCGGGCGCTGCTTATTTCATTTCCGAAAACGGCTCAAGTTCTACCTATATTCACCGACAGCGCCGTTGAACCCGACCCTGATGCAGGTATAATGAAATCAGGGAATGAATCTTTTCCATTTCTCCCTACGGAAAGGACGCATCATGAATGATTACGAATTCGGCGAAAGACTCTACAGATACCGCAAAGCTGCAGGTTGGACTCAGACAGAACTTGCCGAGAAACTCGGCAACAGCAGCAAGGCGATCTCCAAATGGGAAAACGGAGCTTCAAAACCCACTACTGAAATGCTGAGTAAATTGTCCGATCTGTTTGATATCTCGGTTGATGAACTGTTATTTGAGAAAGAGAATAAGGCCGAAAAAAGCATCACGAAGATCGTTCTCACCGGAGGTCCCTGTGCCGGGAAGACGACTGCTTTAAGCTGGATCTCAAACAATCTGCCAAAATACGGCTATACTGTTCTGTTCGTCCCTGAGACGGCAACTGAACTGATCGGCGGGGGCGTCACTCCCTGGGGATGCGGTACCAATCTGGATTACCAGCGGTGTCAGATGCAGCTCCAGCTGGAAAAAGAACGTATCTTTGAACAGGCAGCCCACACGATGAATGCCGAAAAAATCCTTATCGTCTGCGACCGGGGAACGATGGACAACCGTGCCTACATGAACGATCTGGAATTCCTCCGACTGAAAGAAGAACTCCGGATGAGTGAAGTTGAACTCCGCGATCACTACGACGCTGTATTTCATCTGGTCACTGCTGCAAAAGGTGCGCTGGAAGCATATACCACTTCGAACAATGCCGCCCGCCGAGAAACTCCTGAAGAAGCTGCAGCGCTTGACGACAAACTGATCGCTGCATGGACTGGCCACCCGCATCTGAGAGTAATTGATAATTCCACGGATTTCGAAGAAAAACTGAAGAAACTCCTTCATGAAATGCTGACATTTTTGGGTGAACCTGTTCCCTTTGAGATCGAACGGAAATATCTCATCGAGTATCCGGACCTGAAATGGCTCGAATCCCTGCCCAGCAGCAAGAAAGTTGAGATCATCCAGACCTATCTGAAGTCCGCTCCGGACGAAGAGACACGGGTTCGGCAGCGCGGTTCCGATGGTCATTACGTATACTACCTTACGACGAAGCGTAATGTCAGCGAGATGAAACGTGTTGAGATCGAACGCAAACTATCCCAGTCCGAATATCTGGAACTTCTGATGAACGCGGATACTTCCAAACGTCAGATCCGAAAGACTCGCTACTGTCTGATGTTTGACAATCAGTATTTTGAAATCGACGTCTTTCCCTTCTGGAACGATAAAGCGCTCGCAGAGATCGAATTGTCAGATGAGTGTCAGGAAGTACATCTTCCGAAAGAACTGAAAATCATCCGCGAAGTAACCACCGACCCGGCTTACAGAAATTCTTCCCTTGCTGCCCAAAATGATCTGCAGCAATGATTAGCGCACAACATCAAAAACGAAGGAGCGATATTCGTTCCTTCGTTTTTTCTGTCAATAATTCGTGAAGAACTGATCAAAATCAGAAAACAGAAATCGGCATGATGACTTCCTTCATGAAACGCTCTGCTCCCTCTTTGCCAAGAAGCATATTCAACGTTTTACTGGAAGGATTGCCTTCCCGGATCATACGGTCACGAAATAATTCAAGATGATCTCTGTAAACAGGCTCTGTGCGCGAATCGCCGATAGAAGCAAGATAAACAGCCAGCGAGTCTTTTACCATTGACGTCAGCTGCTCCGGCTCGCCGCTCTTGATCAGAGAATAAGGTTCTCTTTCTGCGATATACCAGCCGGGCTTTTCTTCATAATCCGGAAAGCCCTTATACTTTTCGTAAACGCCGCGCAGTTGCGTATCATTCAGCCCGTCGAATCCGCAACCATAATACTCCACAAAGGAGCAACGCTTCTTTCCCACCGCCATCGTATCAAGAAGCAGGTACGGCAGACAGCATCCCTTACCGGGACACAGGGAAATGGTAAGAAGCTCCATGCCCATTTTTGTCGTGGTATGCATCGACATCGCAGAACCAAATCCATCAATGTCATACCTCTCCACGTCGAATTCCATCAGATGAAGCCATTTGGGATAGTACATCCTGGAATACCTGTCAGGAGGTAGTTTGACGATCCCTTTCCGCTCCATCAGGCCTCGGAATTCATCAAGCATATTTTTGATCATAACTGCCGCTCCTTGCGTATTTTTCCTCAATTATATCCAATGCCGTAATAATATAAATATTTACGCCTCAATAATTCCCGCCTTCCATGCTAAAATAGCAAAAAATTCCGCTGATTTCCATTTTTTTGCCTGCATATCCGCCATTTGGTTCTGGATGTGCTATGATAAAAACAGCGCAGAAGGTTCCCTGGTATTATACATCATGGTTCCTTCTTTTCTGTCCCGGAAGGGTATCAGGCACATATCATAATCGGCTCCCTTCTGAACCCGAAGATCAGGACAGAATAAGCCGATTATTTTATTGCATACAGGAGGAAAATGCGATGAGAGTTTTACTGGCAGGTGCATTCGGCAACCTTGGCTTCGAGATTCTAAAAGTGCTCGTTGAATCCGGACATGAAGTCATTGCCGCAGACCTGAAAGAGAGAGAAAACAACGGCCTCGAGGGGAAATACACGTTCCGAAAGATCGATGCCACCAATCCTGATACCTTGAAGGGACTTTGCGACGGCATCGAGGTCGTCATTACCACGATGGGGCTTACTACCGCATCCACAAAGTTTACATCCTATGACATCGACTATCAGGGAAACCTGAACCTCTATAAGGAAGCAGCGGCCGCAGGCGTCAAGACTTTCAACTACATCTCCGTGATCGCCTGCAAAGAACCCGGTGCGGAAAAGGTCCCGATGCTCCATGCAAAAGCAATGATGGAAGATGAGATCACAAAGGGAGATATGAACTGGGTCATCTACCGCCCGACAGGCTATTTCTATGACATCGCCAAAGTCTTCAAACCTTATGTGGATAAAGGCGAGATGCAGCTTCTGAAAGGATATCACGGCGTCAAGGCAAATGTTGTCGACTGCCCGGATTTTGCCGCATTCATCGTGGATCACATGAACGACGAAAAGAAGACCTATGAAGTCGGCGGCAAAGAAACCTATACATACGAAGAAATGGCCAAGATGTGCTTCCGTGCAGCGGGGAAACCCGTTATCATCAAGGATTCCCCCATCTGGATGTTCTCTATTCTGGCCAATCTGCCCAAGATCAAGAAATCCGGGAGAAAAGACATCATTCTTTTCTCCAAATGGACGCTTTCCCATGATCTTGTCGGCAAGGATGAGACCGGAGACGCCTCATTCGCTGAATATATCAAAGAGTACTTCGGAGGGAAGAAATAATGTTTCATCTTGATCCGTCCTATATCGGCAAAGTATGGCCTGCTTTCATGTGGGGCGTCACGGTCGTTGCTGCGATTGGTTGCTGCATGGGATTTAAGGAATTCGTCTGGTTCATGTCCGTCGGTTATGGATTTGCAGTCATGTGCATCGGCGCATTCCATCTCATTTTCGGTCTGATCAACCAGTGTCTCACTCCCGCAACTGCCGTCATGTCCATTCTGTTCATAATCTACGGATTCCGTCTCGGAGGATATATCCTTATGCGTGAGCTGAAAAACGCAGCCTACAAAAAAACGCTGGAATCCACAGGTTCAACAAAAGCAATGCCCATCCCGGTATCTGCTATGATGTGGGCTTACTCCATGCTGATGTACACCGCACAGACTTCCGCTGTCACCTACAGGATCATGAACCGTTCCAGTGACAATCTCTTCGCATGGTTCGGAATTATCATCATGGCACTGGCGATTCTCGGAGAGAGCACCGCTGACAAACAGAAATCCGCCGCGAAAAAGATCAACCCGAAACGTTTCTGCGATACGGGACTGTTTAAGTACGTACGTTGCCCGAACTACTTCTCCGAAGTCCTTTTCTGGGTCGGCGTCACCGTCTCAGGCATCGGTGCAGTTCAGGGTTCACAGTGGATCATCGTTCTTATCGCGCTTGCATTGATCACGTTCGTCATGTACAACTCGGCTCAGCGTCTGGAACTGCGCCATGAGAAGACCTACGGACTGGATCCCGAGTATCAGAAGTACTCAGATTCCGTACCTCTTCTTTTCCCCTTCACCAAGCAGTATCACTCCATGAAGGTCTACAGAGACTAAAGCACAAATCCGTCGTCCGAATACAGCAATCCCGACGTCAAGCTGATTTGCTTTACAGGTTAATTTCACATATAAACAGAGGCTGTTTTCAATGAAACAGCCTCTGTTTTCTGCAACGAAAAAGGAAGCTGTTTTATCACAGCTTCCTGCCTGTTCTTTGCATCAGTCCTTCTTCTCGTTACGCATCATGTACGCATCCATCCGTTCCGCAACCTGCTTCGCCTGAGCAACTGCTGCCACGATGCTATTCGCGCCAGAAACAACGTCTCCTGCTGCAAAAAGGCCCTCTACAGACGTCATGCCGTCTTCCGTGATAAGAAGTCCTTTTTCGTTGCCGCGCAATCCCGGCGTAGTAAGGATGATCTTGTTTTTGGGCCCCTGAGAAACACAGATCAGGACAGAGTCCACCTTGACCAGTTCCAGTTCCTGCCCGTAACCGATAAGCTTTCCATCCTCGTCTCTCAGTTTTCTGCGGAAAAGCGGCCCTTCCTCGGTAATCTCCTTCACTTCCATGTCGTACTCGAATTCGCATCCGTCAACACGCGCATATCCGATCTCAAGTTCTGCGGCAGAAAGGCGGTTATTGTGAGAGAAGATCGTGACATTCTCCACGCCGTGACGCAGCGCGGTTCTTGCCACATCCATGGCGGTGTTTCCCGTACCTATGACCGCAACATCTCTGCCAAGGTGGAAGGCTCCGGGTGAAGCAAGGTAGTCGATACCAAAATGGACATTTCCAAGGCTCTCGCCTTTTACCCCGAGTTTCTTCGGCCGCCATACACCAGTGCCGATAAAGATGGCGCCATATCCGTCATTCAGCAGGTCCTGAACCGTAAGAGCACCGCCGATCGTCGTATTCGGTCTGACCCTGACGCCGATCTCATTGAGTTTTTTATAATACCGCTCCATGATGGTCTTCGGAAGTCTGAACTCAGGAATCCCATACTGCATGACGCCGCCGATCTTATCCTTGGATTCAAAGATCGTGACCTTATAGCCTTTCTTTGCGAGCAGGAACGCGACAGTGATACCGGCAGGACCGGAACCGATGATAGCGGCCATTTTCCCGTTCGGGGGAGCGCACCGGATCTTCATCTTATCGAAATAGGTGTCTGAGATATAGTTCTCAATATCGCTGATATGAATCGCAGCGCCGCACTTACCCTGGATACAGTGCCCCTCACACTGATCCGCGTGATTGCAGATCAGTGATGTGACCAACGACATCGGATTATTGTCAAAAAGCATCTGCCCTGCTTCATTCAGCCTGTTCTCCCTGAATGATTTGATCACCTGCGGGATAGGTGTATGGATCGGACACCCTTCCTGACAGACCGGTCTTTTGCATGTCAGGCACCGTTCAGCTTCTGCGATAACATAGTTTGTCAAACTTCCATCCTTCGGCGGATTTTTCCGCTTTTAATATATGTATTCTATCATCTGCAATGCGGCGATGTATACGATAAGATTGTCCAATCCGTGCGCATACTGAATAACAGGATGCTATAATATGAAAAAACAAGGACAACACATTATGGATTCCAAAACCAACAGCGTCAGACCGAAGAAAAAAATCCGTCACCAGTTTCTAATCGTTATCTGTATTTCTCTTGCGCTAGTTCTTGTCGGTCAGATCATCGGCTCGCTAATCATGACATACCCCGCCATGCACATACAGGATGCCGGTTGGCTGTTCATGCTGGATTACGCCCTCTTCATCGGGATCGACCTGATCGTATTGTTTTATACTTATCTTGCTGAAAAAGACATCTTCCGTTCGTTTTTCTCCGAAAGATTAGGAGGTTCTCCCAACAATTCCCTGCGGATGATGGGATTCGGTCTTCTCGCAGGTTTTCTCATGAATCTGTTCTGCGCGGTGATCGCATTCCTTGCAGGTGATCTGGATTTTTCTTTCGGCAGTCTTGACATTCCCTTTCTTTCCTTTGCCCTTCCGCTGATCTTTATCCAGTCTGCAGCAGAAGAACTTGTAACACGCGGATATATGCTTGGTGCTCTCCGGGAAAGGTACGGCAGCATTGCGGGCGTTCTGATCAACAGCCTGTTTTTTGCGGCGCTCCATCTTCTGAATCCCGGAATTACCGTTCTCTCTTTGACGCATATCGCTCTTGTAGGGTTGTTATGTTCCCTTGTTGTAGAATATACGGGCAGTATGTGGTTCGTAATAGCTCTTCATACCGCCTGGAACTATACACAAAATATCCTTCTGGGCCTACCGAACTCCGGAATCGTTTCTCCTCGTTCCCTTCTTCATCTTGAAGCCGCTTCCGACAGTCTCCTTTACAGTTATGAATTCGGGATTGAGGGCGGTCTTCCAGGCGTCCTCCTTTACGCAACCTGTTCACTCCTTCTTTTCGTTTACAGAGACAAAATACGCAGTGCTTTCGGAACAGCAAAATAATAAGGGAAACGAGGTACAATGACATGACTTCTTTTAATAACGCTGTAAAAGAACGGTTGATCCGCTACGCGAAAATCGATACACAATCAAGAAACGGCGTTGCCTGCACCCCGACAACAGAAAAACAGTATGACCTTGCACGGTTGCTCCGTGACGAGATGATCAGTCTTGGAGTCAGTGACGTATGGCTCGATGAGGATCACTGTGTCGTTTATGGAGTCCTCCCCTCCAATACGGAAGGTGGCATGCCGATCGGATATATCGCTCACATGGATACCTCGCCGGACGCGCCGGGGAATAATGTCAATCCTCAGGTCATCGAGAACTACGACGGCGGTCCCATTCTGCTGAACAGGGAGAAGAATATCTGGATGCGTCCGGAAGATTTTCCGAATCTGAAGATGTATATCGGAGAAGACCTGATCTGTACAGACGGTACTACCCTTCTCGGCGGCGACGACAAAGCCTCTATCGCTTCCATTATGACGATGGCTGAGTACTATTCCGCTCATCCGGAAGTTCCGCATGCTACGATCGCTCTGGCTTTCACGCCGGATGAAGAAGTCGGCGGCCTTGCCAAAGATCTGGATCTTGACCGGTTCGCAGCGAAGAATGCTTACACGCTGGACGGCGATCATCTGGGCTATTATGAATACGAAACCTTCAACGCTTCATGGGCAGAGATCAGAATCAAAGGTCTTTCCGTCCATCCCGGTACGGCAAAAGGAATCATGGTCAACAGTATAGACGTTGCCAATGAATTCCTGTCTGCACTACCCGCTTATGAAAAACCGCAGTATACGGACGGACGTGAAGGATTTTTCTACGTCATTTCAATCAATGGGACCTGTGAAGAGACCGTTATCCAAATGATTGCCCGCGACCATGACGCCGTTCAGTTCGAAAATCGGAACCATTACCTGCAGATCATAGCCGACGAACTGAACAGGAAGTATCCTGAAGAAACTGTCTCGATAAAGATCACAGACCAGTACCGCAGTATGAGAGAAGTAATCGATACGGTTCCCTTTATGGTGGGTCATCTGAAGCAGGCCATCTCCGACTGCGGTGTCGAACCGGTCTCCATCGCCTTCCGCGGCGGAACGGACGGTTCTGCTCTTTCCCAGCGCGGTCTCCCCTGTCCAAACCTCAGCGCAGGCTACGAGAATGCGCACGGCAGGTTTGAATACGTTCCCGTACACAATATGTCCAAGAACGTGGAGATCCTTATCCGGCTCAACGAGATATACCGTGACAAATGATTCCCGATAAAAATGCCCTTCTGAACGATAAAGTCAGAAGGGCTATTTTTTTTGAAAACAACAGAATCCGAACAGATCAGTTCTCGGACTGAAGGCGCTTCATATAATCTTCCGCGATCTTATTCCTGCGGTTTCTGCCCGATATCAATTTAGCCGTATTGGCTATCAACAGGATCACGACAGTAAACAGGAACGGGAATGCGGATACGATCTCTGTTGGCAGAGAACTCAGCTGCAGATAGTTGGACAGCGCCTGAGCAAATCCGAACATGAGCGATGTAAGGATCGACAGGAAAGGTCTTCCTTCCGCGATGTTCATGGCTGACATACCGATAAAACCACGGCCTCCCATCATATCACGCAGGAAATAGTTGAGATATCCCATTGCCATATACATCCCAGTGAACGCGTTATACACTGCACAGATGAGGAATGAGATGTAGTAGATTTTTCTGGGTTTGATCCCGACGGATTCTGCTGCAGCAGGATTCTCACCGACAGAACGGATTCTGAGGCCAAGAGTGGTCTTGTAAATGAAAAACCACATAAATACTACGCCAATGAACGAGAGATAAGTAAGAACATTATGACCGGAAAGGACAGTCCCCAGATAAGGAATGTCCTTGATCAACGGGATCTCCACGTTTCCGAACGCTTTGCTCGAGATCGTCTGCAGCGTATTCAGTTTATCTCCCGTCACAGCATACATGACGAAGACAGTACCACCGGACAAAGCCGTATTAACAGCAATACTTGTCAGGTAAAGGTCTGTACGGAGATTAAACGCGCAATAACAAATGATCAGTGCGATCACCACCGAAGCAAGAACAGCGAACAGAGCGCCGACGAACAGGCTCTGTGAGGCGCCGCTTGCAATGACACCGGAAAGTGCCGCAGCCAGCATCATACTCTCGGAAGCCATGTTCAGAAGACCCGCTTTCCTGGTGATGAGTGTTGCCATCGAAATAAAGAAGAGCGGCGTCGTCACACGGATTACGGAAGCCAAGAACGAACAGATGAATTCAGCATTGATCTCAATCATTGTGCACTCTCCTTTTCCGCTTTTCTAGCCATCGAGAAGATCACCTTCTCCTTGACACCGCCCAAGAAGTGTTCGGCAGCGATCAGCAGGATAATGATCGCCTGCATGACCTGAACGAACTCCAGCGGGATATCTGTCTTATAGTTCAGAATCGTTGCACCGGTCTTCATATATGCAAGCAAGAACGCGCCAAGAGGCACATATTGCGGTTTCTTTTTCGACAGGACCGCTACGAGCAATCCGTCCATTCCCATCTGGGTCAGTCCGGTCCACATATATCTCTCATATACTCCAAGAATGTCAATCGCTCCGCCAAGAGCACAGTACATTCCGCCGATAGTCTGAGCAATGATCATAC
The DNA here is from genome assembly GCA_946411155.1 of uncultured Faecalibacterium sp. Taxonomy (GTDB): domain Bacteria; phylum Bacillota; class Clostridia; order Oscillospirales; family Ruminococcaceae; genus RUG11783. The sequence goes on along the minus strand of CAMKDB010000036.1, from coordinate 1,266 downwards.
TGCGCGTAACATCGATACCTATCGTCTTTGGGAATTCCGCATTGCTTCCGCTGACACGGATGTCATGGCCAAGAGGAGTCCTGTACAGGATCACCCAGGCAACCAGGACAAATGCGAGGCCGATAAATATCCCGGAATGGAAATTGGTTCCCTTCACAAGTGCCGTGAGTTTTGCATTCAGCGGAATCTTCATGGAACCCAGATAAGTAAGGCTTTTGTCCCCGATCTTGGCCTTGACGATATAGGTCGTAATATATAGCACTGAACTGTTGATCATGATGGAACGGACAAGATCCATGAATTCTTCAGCAGAGGCGCTTTCGGCTACCACCACCAGCAGATCACGAACCATGGTGGCATGTCGCCCGATATCGAAGTTTCCGCTGATGGACGCTACTGCACGATCTCTCTTCGACATGAACTCCACCGCTTACAATCCCGGAAACCATCTCTCCATCGATCTTGATCCGGATTGGAATATGGACAACTCCGGGTTTGAACACACGCCCTCACGCTTCCAGTTCAGTGTTTATCAGTTCCACTTTGCAAAAGTCCAGGGTGAGTGGAAAATCATTGTGTGCAACTGGGAGCAGCTCGGTGATATGGAAGACCAGCTGCTTGCCGGTAAAGCGTCCCGCGGATGGTCCGGCAGCGTTACCGATTTGAAATATCCGAAACTCTTTGAGAAATACGTCTACTCTCCTGAGAGAAAAATCCCGGGTGGTTACAAATGGTAATGCTTTCTGTTTTTCTTTCAATGGTTTATGATGAATAAGAAAAGGGGCCGTTCTTCCCGAGCGGCCCAATCTTATCGGAGGTTTCTGATTTATGGAACTGTTTTTATCCTTTACTCCCTCTGAGCAGACAAGAGAAGTCTTTCTTGACGCTGTCCGTCAGGCGGCCACGCATGCGGACGGAGATCTCCACCGGTATGAGACGCTACACTCGACCCTTGTTTATCTTGGCGAGACCGATGAAGAAAAACTGCCCGAACTGCGCAGGATTATCGGAACCGTAGCCGGAAGACATCACGCTCTGCCTGTGGAAGGCGACCGTGTCGTCGTAAGCCACGATACAAGTATTTACGGAAGCTGGGGACTGCTCTATCTGTGGAAAAAGACTCCCGAAGTAGAAGATCTTTTCCAGGATATGGTCAGTACGCTCACAGATGCGGGTTATCTGCACAACTACAACCGGGACTACCTTCTGCAATCGACTCTCTACATGACCTATTTCCCTAAAGAAGGATCTGAGGAGTGGACACCT
>CAMKDB010000035.1 GCA_946411155.1 uncultured Faecalibacterium sp. | reverse complement strand
GTTGAAGTCCTGAGGAAAGAAGAAATCGTCACAGAAGTATTTTGTTACGGGAAACCGGATCGGTATTCGGATGAGAAGGTGGACGCGATCCTCAACAGGCTGGATGAGAAGGACATGATCGATGTCTGTATGGGCATCGGAATGCTCGGCATGATGGATACCAATGCGTTCTGCACACCCGGCGTCGCGGGAAAGACGACCCAGAAACTGTTTGAAAAAGGTCTGCTCTCTGTTACGCTGGCAGACGGTCCCGCAGGGTTGCGGATCGTCCGCAGGGCAGCGGTCTCGCCAAAGGGCAGGATCCGCATGTTCAAGGGAGATTATCTGCTGGGGTTCATGGAGATCATGCCGAACTGGGTTCTTTCCCTTCTGAAACCGAGGAAGGGGGATATCGTCTTCTACCAGTACGCTACCGCGTTTCCGATCGGAACGAACCTTGCACAGACCTGGAATGAAGAACTGGTAAAGAAAGTCGGCAGAGCGGTGAGCGATGAGATGAACAAATTCAACGTGACTTACTGGCTGGCTCCCGGTATGAATATCCAGCGCAATCCGCTGTGCGGAAGAAACTTTGAGTATTATTCCGAGGATCCGCTTCTTTCCGGGAAGATCTCTGCAGCGATGACCAGAGGAGTTCAGGAGATCAAAGGCAACTATACGACGATCAAGCATTTTGCCTGCAACAACGCGGAAGACAACCGTCAGTTCTCCAACTCCCATGTTTCTGAACGGGCGCTCAGAGAGATCTACCTGAAAGGTTTTGAAATCAATATCAAGGAAGCCGGTTCCGTTTCTGTAATGACCGCATATAATCTGATCAACGGTATCTATACGCCGGACAGTTACGATCTCTGCACAAAGGTCCTGAGAAACGAATGGGGTTTTGAAGGCGTCGTTATGACCGACTGGTCCTCTACCAAGAAAGGTCAGGGAGACAGCGGCCAGGCGGTCGCGGCAGGCAATGACCTGATCATGCCCGGAGACAAGAACGAGCGGAAGGAGATCATGGCGGCGCTTAAGAACGGTACGCTCAAGACAGAGGACCTGAAACGTGCATCCGCGAACATCATCCGGAGCATCGTTTACTCGAACGTCGCAAAGAAATACACACCCGAGGATTTCCTCGATAAAAAGAAAGGATAAGCATCAATGAGAAAACATCTCTTAAATGAAAATTGGGTCCTGAACGGGCAGCAGGTCACTCTTCCCAGAGACGAGATGCTGCTTGCGGGCAGAGCGGAAAATGCGCCTTCCGGAGATGCCCAGGGGTTCTTTAACGGTGGGAAATACACATATGAGAAGGAACTCGGCTTCGAGGCAGCGAATGCCTGGCTGAAATTTGACGGCGTCTACCGCAACGCAAAGGTATCCCTCAACGGGGAAGAAAAGATCTCCGTTCCATATGGCTACAGTCCATTTACGGTTGAACTGGGCAGCGTGAAAAAGAGCGATATTGTCCGGGTGGACTGCGACAATCAGGATCAGCCGGATTCCAGATGGTATACCGGTGCCGGAATCTATCGCGACGTTTATCTGTATACCGCAGACGGCGCGCATATCCTTCCTGATGGTATCCGTGTGGACACGCTGGACTACGCATCTGGTCTGATCCGTGTTCGCGTCAATACGAGTGAAGGCGATGCGGAAGTTGAGATCCTGGACGGAGATACATCTGTTGCCAAGGTAAAAGGAAACGATGTTCAGATCACTGTTCCCGACGCAAAACTGTGGGACGATGAACATCCGAATCTCTATACCTGCAGAGTCCGTCTCGGTTCAGATGAGGAAGAGACCAGATTCGGTATTCGTCAGATCGAAAAAGGAAAAGACGGGATCTATGTCAACGGTGTAAAGCGCCTTTTCCGGGGTGGTTGTGTCCATCACGACAACGGTCTTCTGGGATCCGCAACGTTTGCCAAGAGTGAATACCGCCGTGTCCGGATCCTGAAAGAAGCCGGTTTCAATGCCATCCGCAGTGCGCACAACCCTACTTCCGAAGAATTGCTGAATGCCTGCGACGAATTGGGCATGTACGTCATGGATGAGACCTGGGACATGTGGTACAACCACAAGAGCAAGTTCGACTATGCGTCTGTCTGGCAGGATCATTTCCGTGACGATATCGCAAGACTGGTGGAGAGAGATTACAACCATCCTTCTGTAGTGATGTATTCCATCGGAAATGAAGTCAGCGAACCCGCAGCCCAGCGCGGCATCGACGCCACCAGAGAAATGGTCGAGCTGTTCCATGAACTGGATGGTAACCGTCTGGTGACAGGCGGATTCAACCTGATGATCATCACCACATCTCATAAGGGAAAAGGGATCTATAACGCAGAAGAAGGCGGAAGAACCACTGACGACGGAAAGCAGCAGGGTGGTATGAACTCAACATTGTTCAACCTGATGACTTCTTTTGTCGGTTCCGGCATGAACAAGGCGGCAAATTCCAAGAAAAGTGACGAGATCTGTTCACCCTCTTTGGATCTGCTGGATGTCGCCGGATATAACTATGCTTCCGGGAGATATCCGCTGGACGCGAAACTGCATCCCAGCCGCCTGATCCTTGGATCTGAGACCATGCCGTATGACATCGCCAAAAACTGGCGGATGGTGGAGAGCATGGATAATCTCTGCGGCGACTTCATGTGGACCGCCTGGGATTACGCCGGAGAAAACGGGATCGGCGCATGGGCGTACACCAAAGACGGCGGCGGGTTCTCCAAACCGTTCCCGTGGTGGCTGGCGGATACCGGTGCTTTTGACATCATCGGGACTCCGAACGCGGAAGCACATTGGGCGACCGCGACCTGGCATGCCACAGACCGGCCGCTCATCGATGTTCAGCCGATGAACCATGCCACAAAAGTGACGAAGGCGATCTGGCGCGGAACCAACGGCATGCCTTCATACAGCTGGAGAGGCTGTGCGGGCAGAAAAACCGTTGTCGAGGTCTTTTTCGACTGCCATCACGTCGATCTGTACCAGAACGGACGCAAGGTGAAGTCTGCGAAAGTAAAAGACAACCGTGCCGTGTTCAAAGTCGGTTATATCCCCGGCACGCTGGAAGCGGTGGCATGTGACAGGAACGGAAAGGAACTGGCGAGAAATAGGCTGGTGACCGCATCCGATGACCTGAGGGCGGTTCTGCGTCCTGAAGACAAAGAGATTCGGGTCGGCGATATTGTTTATGTGAATGTCACGATCGAGGATGGCAACGGCATCGTGGAATCCAACGCGGACCGTAAACTTGAAGTGAAGGTGGAGAATGGGGAACTGCTGGCGTTTGGCAGCGCAAATCCCCGTTTGACAGAGGATTTCCATTCCGGAACATACACGACCTACTACGGGCGTGCTCTTGCGATCGTGCGTGCTACACAACCCGGTACTGTCCGGGTCTCCATCGGTGAAAGCAGCGCTGAGATCAAAGCAACAGAAAAATAATGGTTAGATAAATCAGCCCCCGCCGGCATACGTGCCGGCAGGGGCAATTTTCTCTGATATCATAAACAGGAATTGAAAATCTTTTTTTCCCTGCGGTATTCTTTTAATAGAACAATTGCGAGGTGGTTCCATGAAAGCGATAAATCTGAAGATCGACCGGCTCAGAGATCCGATCGGCATGCAGAACAGGATGCCGAGGTTATCCTGGAACTGCGAGGGCGGAAAAGAACAGACGGCATATGAATACCGGATGATTGTGGACGGTTCGGAAGTCTTTGATTCCGGAAAAACGGAAACTGCTCAGATGTGGACGGTCCTGCCTGCAAAGGCGCATGACAGAGACCGTGTTCAAATTATACTCGTTCTATGGGATGAGAACGGAGTGCCCGGCGAAGAAAGCACTGCTTCTTACGAAATGGGTATCAGCGAGTGGAAAGCGCGCTGGATCGATCCCGAGCTCTCGGCAACGAAGGAACGCCGGCCTGCTGCTTACCTGAAAAGGGATTTCAACCTTGAGGAGACCGGACTGTCCAGACTGTACATCACTAGCCACGGTCTTTATGAAGCATTCATCAACGGAAAACGGGTCGGAGACTTTATCCTCGCGCCCGGTACCGATGATTACAATCACCGTCTTCAGTACCAGGTGTACGATGTCTCGGAACTGCTGATCAAAGGAAGCAACCGAATCGAAGTTACCATCGGGGATGGCTGGTATCGGGGGAATAACGGTATCGAGGGGGATCACCATCTGTTCGGCGATGACCTTGCGCTGCTGTGTCAGCTGGAAGTTGACGGAAAGATCGTCATGATGTCGGATGAAGGCTGGTTTGCTTCCCAGTCCGGGCCGATCCGGTTTTCGGATCTGGAAATCGGAGAAGTCTATGACGCCAATATGGAAGAGATCACGGAATGGCATGATGTCCGGATCGTGGATCATGACAAATCCAAGCTGGTCTGTTCCGATGAAGTATATATCAAAGAGCATGAACAGTTCGAGGGCAAACGGATTGAAACGCCAGACGGAGCAGTCGTCTATGATTTCGGCCAGAATCTTGCCGGTTATTCCTTCTTTGAATTGTATGCGCAAAAAGGTCAGAAACTGACGATCTGGCACGGCGAGACGCTGGACAAAGACGGAAATTTCACACAGGTGAATATCGACCCGGGTCCGCGGAACAAGAATGGGGGGATTCCCCAGAAGATCGAGTATATCTGCAAGGAAGGCCTCAACGTCTACAAGCCCTCTTTCAGCATTTTCGGATTCCGGTATATCAGGGTGGAAACGGATGCGGATCTGTCTGAGGCAAAGTTCCGTTCTGTCGCTGTCTATTCCGATATGGACCTGACAGCAGCTTTCGAATGCAGCAACCCCGAAGTGAATCAGCTGTTTCACAATTCTGTCTGGTCCATGAAATCCAACTTCGTGGATATACCCACAGACTGTCCGCACCGTGAACGAAGCGGATGGACAGGGGATGCGGGCGTGTTCGTTCGGACCGGCAGCATCCTGCATGATTCCTATTCCGTATTCCGGAAGTGGCTGACGGAATGCAGGATCGCTCAAAAGAAGAACGGGCTTGTCCGGAATATCGCTCCCCGGATCAACGACCCGGATAAAGGATATTCACGCATTCTGGACGGGTCTACGGGATGGGGTGACGCCATCGTTATCGTTCCTTACACCCTGTACCGCATGTACGGGGATATCGGTATTCTCCGCGAGAACTATGACGCCATGGTGAAGTGGGTAGGATTCGAGCAGAACCTCGCAAAAAAGAACAGAGTAAAAGGAATGTTCAAAAAAGACCCACACCGGAGATATGTGATCGAAAAAGGTTTCCACTGGGGCGAGTGGTGCCAGCCCGATGTGGACAATAGACAGGAACTAACGAACAATTTCACGAAAGGCGCGCCAAAGTCCGCGACAGCATATTACTTCTACAGCACAAAACTGCTGTCTGAGATTGCAGAGGTCCTCGGAAAAAAGGAGGACGCTGTCAGGTATCTTGAGCTTGCCGGGAAGATCAAAGATGCATACCTGTCGTGGTTTACAGACAATGGCATTGTCGAGAGTGACCGTCAGTGCGACTATGTGCGCCCGCTTGCTTTCGGATTGCTGGACAAACAGGAGGAAAATGCCGCAAGACTGAACGAACTTGTCATTCGCAACGGCTATCACCTGAACACCGGATTCCTGTCGACACCGTTCCTGTGTCCGATTCTGTGCCGGTACGGTTATGTGGATACGGCATACAGACTTCTTCTTCAGGAGACGAATCCTTCCTGGCTCTATCAGGTGCGTAAAGGCGCAACGACGATCTGGGAGAGCTGGAACGGACTCGAGGACGGCGGGAATGCTTCCCTCAATCACTACTCATACGGTGCAGTCTCCGGATGGCTCGTGTCCGGCGTCTGCGGGATCCTGACGGACGATGGGAAACTGACGCTTCAGCCGTGCCCGGATCCGCAGCTGAGTTATGCGAAAGCCCGGTATGACAGCCCGTTGGGAACGGTATCTTCTTCCTGGCGGTATGAAGGGGAACGCGTGGAGTATGAGTTTGAGATCCCTGCCAATGTCCGGGCGGATCTGATTCTGCCTGACGGATCGCACAGAACGCTGACGAGCGGAAAACATATAGTGACGGTTTAAGACCAGCTCGAGAAAACGAGGTAGATTCAAATGAATAATACTGTCAAGGAATTGCTGAAGGGATACAGCGGAGATTATATCTTCCCGTTCTTCTGGCAGCACGGCGAGGACGAGGATACGCTCAGAAAAATGATGAAGGTCATCCACGAGAGCGGATGCGGTTCCGTCTGCATCGAATCCCGGCCGCACCCGGATTTCTGCGGTCCCAAGTGGTGGACCGATATGGATGTCATTCTGGATGAAGCAAGAACCAGAGGAATGAAGGTCTGGATCCTGGATGATTCTCATTTCCCGACCGGCTTCGCCAACGGAGCAATGAAGAATGCTCCGCTGGAGCTGCACCGCCAGTCTATCGCCTCTTCCCATAAGACCTACAAGGGAAAAGAACAGGAGATCGTCCTGAACCTCACGAAGATGTTCCCTCCGAAGATCTCCTTTAAGAATTTCGCCGCTGTCTCAGCGACAAAGTTTATGTCCAAGGGAGCCCCGACTTTCCCGGACGATCGGATCCTGTCCGTCACGGCAGTCGATGCAGCGGGCAATCTCACCGATATCCCCGTTGGGAATACCGGTACCGTCCGCTGGAAGAAGCCTGCCGGAACTTATGACATCTATGTCACCGGACTGAGCAGAAACCTCGGAATCCACCGGGAATACATCAACATGATGTCCATGGAGTCCTGCAGGATCCTCATCGACACCGTGTACGAACCTCATTTCGAACACTATAAGGACGACTTCGGTAAAACGATCCAGGGATTTTTCTCCGATGAACCTGAGTTGGGAAACGGCATGTACATGACAGGAGCCAATGGGATGGGGACGGAAACGGACTTCCCCTTCTCGGACGAACTGGAGGCGGAACTGGAACAGAGGCTAGGACTGGATTGGAAAAACAAGATGGTCTACCTCTGGAAGAACGGACTCCCGGAAAAAGCGGCTCCGGTGCGTTTCGCGTTCATGGACGCAGTCACAAAACTGGTGAGAAAGGATTACTCCGAACAGATCGGAACCTGGTGCCGCGACCACGGTGTACGTTATATCGGACATCTGATCGAGGACAACAACTCCCACACCAAGACCGGTATGTCGCTGGGCCACTATTTCCGCGGCCTGAACGGACAGGATATGTCCGGGATCGATGATATCGGCGGTCAGGTGTACCCGCAGGGGGAGGACCTCAAGATGAAGTCCTTCTTCGGAGAGCGCGACGGCGAATTTTTCCATTTCGCGCTGGGCAACCTCGCTGCAAGCGCTGCTGCCATCGAACCGGCAAAGCACGGCGATTCCATGTGCGAGATCTTCGGAAACTACGGATGGTCCGAAGGAGTACGGCTTGAGAAATATCTTGCCGAGCACTTTATGGTACGCGGCGTGAATCATTTCGTTCCCCATGCGTTTACAGGCAAAGCGTTCCCGGATCCGGACTGCCCGCCTCATTTCTACGCCCAGGGAAACAACCCCCAGTACAGACATTTCGGCAGCATCGTCCGGTATATGAACAGGGTCTGTACCCTGATCTCCGGAGGACACCGGGATTCCCGTGTCGCAGTCCTGTATAACGCGGAGTTTGAGTGGATGGGCGGCGGAATGCAGGTCCAGAAACCGCTGAGGAAACTGTATGAGGCACAGATCCAGGCGGATACAATCCCGATGGACGTCTTTACGGAAACGGAACGCTATCAGACCGAGTTTCTGGAAGATATACTGAAAGTCAACGGTCAGGAATACAGGGTTCTGGTGGTGCCGTATACCCAGTTCCTTCGCAGAGACATGGCGGACGTTTTTGCAAAGGTCCGAATTCCGATCCTTTTCACAGACGTGAAACCCTCTGTTCTGGGCGGTGTACGTGTTGTGAACGGGCGTGCCGTTCCTCTTGCTGCTCTTGCATTCGAGGTGCGCAAGCTGATCGATGACCTGCCAAGGATCGAACCTGCTTCGAAGTATGTCCGGATACTGGAATACACAAAAGAAAATAAGCTTTACTATCTCTTCAACGAAGACAGCAAAGCCTATCACGGAACGCTCGGACTGGATCCGGATGCAGATTATTATGAGTATGACGCGTGGAACAATAAGATCTACCGTTTTGAGGGAAACAGCATTACACTGGAGCCCAACAAAGGAATGATTATTCTGAAAGATACTCCGGATGAGGAACTGCTGTCCGGACGGATCGAACTGAAGGGAGAAAAACGCACCCTCAGCAATTTCAGAAGGAGCGTCTGCACGGCTCTGAATTATCCGGATTTCGGCGCAGTGGAATCTGCAGTTCTTCCGGACAACTACGGAATGACCGACAAGACCTTCTCCGGATTCATCCGCTATGAAAAGGCGCTCGAAGTCGGCGGCCCGGTAAAAGCGGTTCTGGAGATCACGGACGCATATGAAGGAGTCGAGGTCTTTGTAAACGGGGAATCCCTGGGGATCCAGGTCGTGCCTTCATTTGTTTACGATCTCACAGATCATCTTGTTCCCGGGAAGAATACGCTGACTATCGAAGTGGCGACTACTCTGGAGCGGCAGATGAGCAAAGATAAGACATCGTTTTTCCGCGACCTCGCTTTGGGCATGCGCAAGAAAGAGATGGCGCCGACCGGCATCACCGGGGAAGTCCATCTGTATCTGGAGCGGATTTCCTGAAATAGTTCTTCCGGTATTTTAACGGCGTCGTGGATGACGCAGCTTTCGGCGGATTCAACATCATCATGACCATGGCGGTCATGGGAGCGATGTTCATCTCCATCTTCCTTACCCGCCCCGCCATTAAATGGCTGGGTTCCGTGAAACTGATGATCGTCACTTCGTATCTGAAAGCCGTCCTTGGCATCCTGCTGGTCGTCCTGCACTTCGCAGGCATTCTGCAGAAGAGCGTTTATCTGTTCGTCGGTATCTTTGCGCTGATGTATTTCTTCCAGGGCTTCTCCACGATCCCCATGGGCGTTGTGAAGACGGAATCCATCGACTACAACGAATGGACAACAGGGAAGAAGAACGGAGCGCTGGTCACGGCGGGCTACAAGTTCCTTGAGAAGGCACAGGCGGCTATCACGTCTACCGCGACCCTGGGCATGCTCACTGCATTCCATTACGGTGTCGACGCCACAACGGGGAACCTTACCGAAGACGCGCTGGCCAATTTCTCAACGATGTCCAACGGACTGATCATCATTCTCGCGCTGGTTCCCGCGGTCATGTCTGTTCTGACGGCACTCATCATGAGACATTATCCGATTCAGGGCGAGGTACGCGAGAAGATGTACGCGGAACTGACCGAAAAGAGAAAAACGGAAGAATTATCCTGATATGCGTAACATTATCAATATCAATAAGGGGTGGCTGTTTTCCAAGGAAGACAGCTTCCTCCATAAAGAACAGGTCGATCTGCCGCACTGCTACAACAGTCTGGACGGGATTGACGGAGACAACTCTTATTACCGGGGGAAAGCGTATTATCTGAAGACCTTCCGGAATCCGCTGGAAGGACAGGGCGAAGAACTCTGGGCAGAATTCGAAGGCGCTTCCATGGTGTGCGACGTCTACCTGAATGACGTGCATCTCTGCAATCATAAGGGCGGATATTCTTTGTTCCGCACAGAACTAACGCCGTATCTAAAGGGTGAGAACCGGCTGCTTGTCGTTACAGACAACAGTTACAGCGAGGAATACTATCCTCAGAAGGCAGACTTCACGTTTTACGGTGGGATCTACCGCGATGTGAATCTCATAACAGTCAGCAGAACACATTTTTCTCTGGATCATCACGGCTCTTCCGGAATCAAGGTCACGCCTGATCTGAACGGGGACCATTCCGAAGCAACAGTACTGGTGGAGACCTGGACCAACGGAAAGACGGTCGAGATCACGGTCGGCGCTCAGACGCAAACGGCGGAAGTCAAAGACGGGAAGGCCAGCGCCGAGTTCCGGATCGGGAATCCTCATCTCTGGGACGGCCTGAGAGATCCTTTCCTGTATGAAGCTTACGCATCCGTGGACGGTCTCGATGAAGTCCGTACCCGTTTCGGAATCCGTTCGTTCCGGATCGATCCGGAGCAGGGATTCATTCTGAACGGCAGGAAATACCGGCTCATCGGAGTAAGCAAACACCAGGACCGATTTGAGCAAGGCTACGCAGTCTCGGACGCGGACCTGGAAGAGGATATGGCGCTCATCCGGGAGATGGGCGTGAATTCCCTGCGGCTTGCCCATTACCAGCACAGCCGGCACTTCTACGATCTGTGCGATGAGAACGGACTCCTGGTCTGGGCGGAGATCCCCTATATCACGGCGCAGATGCCGGCGGGCAGGGATAACACGGTCTCCCAGTTGAAGGAGCTGATCGTCCAGAACTACAATCATCCCTGCATCTTCTGCTGGGGTCTGTCGAACGAGATCACGACGCACGGCGGGGTGACTAAGGACCTGATGGAGAATCACCGGATCCTGAACGACCTCGCTCACGGACTGGACAGGACCAGGCCGACTACGATGGCGCATGTGTTCCTGCTCAAAACGAAGGAAAAACTTGTGCGTCTGCCGGATGTCTGCGCTTATAACCTGTATTACGGATGGTATGTGGGCGACTTCAGCCAGAACGACAGGTTTTTCGACGGATATCATAAAAAGTATCCGAAATCCTGTATCGGACTCAGCGAGTTCGGCGCGGACGCGAACGTGCAGTATCAGACGATCCACCCCTCAAAGGGAGACTACACAGAGGCGTATCAGTGCCTCTATCATGAGCACATGCTGAAAATGTGGAGCGAACGTCCCTATCTGTGGTGTTATTATGTCTGGAACATGTTCGATTTCGGTGCGGATGGCAGGAACGAAGGAGGAAAGGCAGGGCAGAACCAGAAAGGGCTCGTAACTTTCGACCGGAAGACGAAAAAGGATACCTTTTATTTGTACAAGGCCTGGTTTTCCGAAGAACCCTTTGTCCACATCTGCGGCAAACGCTATGTGATGCGTACGGAGGACGAAACGGTCCTGAAGGTCTATTCCAACCGGAAGGAAGTCACATTGTATGTGGACAGGGTCCCAGCGGAGACGCAGACCGGGGATAAGGTGTTCGAATTCCGTTTCCCGATCACCGGAAAGCATCACATTGAAGTCCGTTCAGATGGACTTACCGATGCCTTCGATCTGGAGAAAACGGCGGAAAAGGTGCCGGATTACGAGTCCGATACCATGAAGATCCATAACTGGTTCGACGCCGAGGTGAAGAAGGGCTATTTCTCGCTGAAGGACAGCGCGTTCCGGATCAAACGGAACCCGCAGGGCAGGGAGCTGCTTGACCGGTATTATTACCCGATGATCCACGGAATCGCGGGGAAATACGGCGATGTCAGCAGCGGGGTAAAGATCCCCGGAATTGCATACAGGATCGCGGAACTTGTTCCTCTGGAGAAGCTGTTCAGACTGATGGGATCCATGGCTTCGCTGGAGAACGTGGAAGGCCTGGCGAAAGGGCTTCCCGAGATCAAAAAATAACAGTATGACAGAACCCGGCAGGACGCGCCTGATTGACAGGACGTTCTCCCGGGTTCTATTGAATTGACGGCACCGTGAAGCGCAAAGTACAATGATAATGTCAGACTGAGATCTGTGAAAAGGAGTTGATGATTCATGAGCAGAGAATACTGCAACCCAATCGACCTGGAATACAAGTATCAGCATTATTCGGGAAACGCACACCGCGAAGCGGCGGATCCGACGATCGTCCTTTTCAAAGGGACGTATTATCTGTTTGCGTCCATGTCCGCAGGCTTTTTCTATTCGGACGATATGGTCAACTGGAAATGGCATGAAAACCGGAATCTGGATATGTACCGTTATGCTCCGGATGTGCGGCAGGTAGGGGATTATCTCTATTTCTCGGCATCCACCCGCAACACGCCGTCTACAATCTGGCGCACCAGGGATCCTCTCTCGGACGACTTTGAGAAGGTCTCTGAACCGTTCCCGTTCTGGGATCCGGACCTGTTCTGCGACGATGACGGAAGAGTCTATTTCTACTGGGGATGCGGTAATGTGGAGCCGATCTGGGGCATTGAACTGAATCCGAAGACGATGCTGCCCATCGGAGAGAAAGTGGCGTGCTTTGATCAGAACAAAGACGTACACGGATGGGAGCGTTTCAATTTCCCCGGAAAGGAAAAATCTGCCAGAAAAGGTTTTGTTGCGCTGGTGATGGCTTTCCTGAACAGGAAGGGGCGGCCGTACATGGAAGGCGCATTCATGAACAAATGGAACGGGAAGTACTACCTGCAGTATGCGGCTCCCGGCACGGAGTTTCCAGTGTACGGAGACGGCTGCTATGTTTCGGATAAACCGCTTGGTCCGTTCACTTTCATGCCCAACACGCCATTCTCTCTGAAACCATCCGGATTCATCACCGGCGCAGGACACGGTTCCACCATCGAAGATCGGGACGGGAATATCATACATGTATCCACGATGCGGATCTCCCGCAACCAGAACTTTGAACGGCGGATCGGAATCTTTCCGGCAGGACTGGACGAGGATGGATTGCTGTACTGCAACCAGAACTTCGCAGATTATCCGGTCGTGCTGCCGGAAGGAAAGTTCGACGCCAGAGATCTGAAGCCGCAGTTTTTTCTCCTGTCCTACAGGAAGAAAGCGGAAGCGTCTTCCAGCATGGACGGCCACGGACCAGAACTTGCGCTGAATGAGGATATCCGCACCTGGTGGGCGGCAAAAGAGACAGAGGGATGGTATTGTCTGGACCTCGGTGCGGCATACCGGCCGCATTCCGTTCAGATCAATTTTGCGGACGAGAGCGTTCCGGAACTGAACGTGGACAAGACTCAGCGTTCGGACATGTTTACGAACAACCGCTATATCGATTCTTCCGCAAAACTGCGCACGCGCTTTACTTTGGAAGGCAGCCTGGATGGCAAGGAGTGGTTTATGATCTGTGATGCTTCCGGACGGGAAGACGACCGGCCGCATCCGTACATCATCCTCGACGAAAAATTTGAAGTCCGGTACCTGAAGGTCAGCGCACTGGAACTGCCATATGACAAAACGTTCGCGCTTTCCGGTTTCCGCGTATTCGGTAAAGGAAGCGGGGAATTGCCCGCTGAAGTGACGGGCGTGAAAGCAAAACGGGATCCCAACGGTCTGGACTGCAGAATCAGTTTCGATCGGGCGGAAGGCGCTTTCGGCTACAACATCCGCTACGGTATCTCTGAAGATAAACTGTACAGCAGCTACTGCATCTATGACCGGACAGATATTCTGGTCACGACGCTTAATGCCGGACAGGACTACTTCTTCAAGGTCGACAGTTTCAACGAGAACGGCGTCACGGAGGGAAAGACGGTGTACCGAATCTGAATAACGGACAGAACACGATACGGAAAATGAGCGCTCCGCCGAAAAAACGGGGCGCTCGTTTTATGAGAGTTCAGAAGGAGTTTCTATACTGAAGAGGTGTAACACCTGTGACTTTCCGGAAAACGGTCTGAAAATAGGGCTGGCTGGAAAACGCGAGATAGGAGCTGATCTCTGAGATAGGGCGGTCCGTGAAACGGAGCAGGGACTTCGCCTCGTCGATCTTACACTTTGTGATGAATGCTCCGACCTCGTAACCAGTCTCCTTTTTGAACTTCACGTTCAGGCCGGTTCTTGATATTCCGGAAAACGCGAGTACATCGCCAACAGAGACCGGTTCGTTGACATGGAAAAGGATATAGTCTCTGCAGCTGCGGATCAGGGGGGAAAGCGGGCCCGGATACTGATAGGTCTGGACGCGCTCTGCGAAGTCCATGATCATATTGTACTGAAGGCCATAGACATCCTCCGCAGTAGTCAGTTCTTCCGCGTGCTGGGTGTAAGTATCGATGAGGTAGTATGCCTCTTCCAGTGGCATTCCTCCCGGTATGGCGGCGGATTTTCCGATCATGGCGACAAGCGCGACGAAAATATTCTTGACCTGACGCAAGTCGTCCGACGCGACCGTTCCCTCGGAAAATCCTTCTTCAGAAGCGTACTGCCGGAACAGTTTCTCCAGTTTGTCCGGCCGACCGAGCCGGATATTATCCAGCAGCATCTGTTCGAACTGATAGGTCCCGTGCACTGCCTGCAGGTCCCTGGCTTCATAGATTGCGGCGGTGTATGCCGCACCAACCAGTTTTCTGTACTTTCCGGCAGTGATCTTTCCCGCATTTTCCCGTATCCAGTTGATCCGTTTATTTGCCATGTCTGCCTCCGTGTTTAATATCATAATAAACTGTTCAAAAGTATATTACAACAACTGTCCGGCACATTAGAATTCTATGTAGGGAATAAGGTAAACGCAGTGGGACAGGAAAGAGCCTGCGAAGGAGGAATCATGGAAGGATTATTGAGTAAGGGACTGTTCGACAGAAAGGTCATGGACAGCCGGACCGATCCGGAAAAAGTCGGAAAGAAGGAAGTGTTCCTCGGCCATCTGATCGGGCCCCTGGGAACGATCTTCGTCGTGAATACGATTGCGGCGTTGGTGGAGAAATTCTTTACGCAGCAGACCGGGTTCATGTACGGAACGGAAAACGTTGAAATGATCATGAGGATGGGCAGCGCATACGAAGTCGTTATGACTGTGGCGAAGATCCTCGCAGTGCTGACCGGCTTGCTCAACGGATGGCTTCTTCAGAAGACGGCGTCCCGTCAGGGCAGGCTTCGCCCTTGGAATCTGATCTTCGGTTTCGTATCCATAGCGGTAGGCTGCCTGATTTTCCTCTTTGCGGGACAGAATATCGGAGACGGGTACTGGTATTACTTTTTCTTCCTGCTTATTGTCTATCACACGGAAGGGAGCTGCTTCTTCTACCTGTACAGGGACAATATCGTTTCCCTGTCTACCAGAAACCCGGATGAGAAAGCAAGACTGCAGTATGTCAGGAAACTTTCCTGGACGCTGCTTTCCGGCATCATCATTGGCATGCTGATCAACATGGTCGTCCTTCCGCTCTGGCTGGAAAACGACATCACGGGCTATCCGAAACTGATGCTCGCGCTCTCACTCGTCGCCATTCCGCTGCTGATCATCGAGTATTATTTCACCCGTGAACGTGTCATCGAGGATGTCGAACTGGAGATGGAAAATCCCAAAGAGAGCGACATTCCGATCAAAGACCAGCTGAAAGCGCTGCT
>CAMKDB010000034.1 GCA_946411155.1 uncultured Faecalibacterium sp. | reverse complement strand
GTGAAGTGAATAAAGAAAAATTGGATCTGCTGAGAGAAGCAGACGCCATCTTCTGCGAGGAGGTCGAGAAACTCGGCAGGGAAAGCCGGCCGAGCCAGTATTTCGCTGTTCTCACAGATACGTACAGCGTCGGCGTCAAGGGTGATGCAAGAGCGTACGGCAGCACAGTGGCGCTGAGAGCAGTGACAACGGATGATTTCATGACTGCGGCATGGACCAGGCTTCCGTTTTCGGTGCTGGAATCCGCATCCGGAAAGATCACAAGCCAGATCCCGGGTATAACAAGGGTCGTGTTTGATATAACATCCAAACCGCCGGCAACGGTGGAGTGGGAATAAAAACGCAGGGGAATGGTACGGATATGTGTGGAATTGTAGGATTTACAGGAACTCAGCAGGCAGCCCCGATCCTTCTGGATGGACTTCAGAAACTGGAATACAGAGGATACGATTCGGCGGGGATCGCCGTTCTGGACGGGAGCGGGATCCAGGTGCGGAAAACGTCCGGAAAGATCTCGAATCTTGTCGAAAAAACAGATGGGGGCAGAAATACGCCGGGCGTAACGGGGATCGGGCACACACGGTGGGCAACTCACGGCGCACCGACAGATGTCAATGCGCATCCCCATATCAGCAATAACGGGAAATACGCGGTGGTGCATAACGGCATCATCGAGAATTATCTGGAACTGCGCAGGGAACTGATAAAACAGGGATTTCACTTTGAGAGCGAGACGGACACGGAAGTGATCGTCCATCTTCTGGAAATGTATGATCAGGGAGACGTCCGGAAAGCGATCCTGAAAACAGCTGCCCGGCTGGCAGGATCGTATGCGCTTGGTGTTCTGTGTGCGGATGAGCCGGGAACGATCTATGCGATGAGGGAATCCAGTCCCCTGATCCTGGGGATCGGCGCGGGCGAGAACTATTTTGCGTCTGATGTGACCGCGATCGTTCCGTACACAAAGAATGCGGTTTATCTGGAAGACGGGGAGTTTGCGCGGATAACGCCGGACCGGATCGAAGTCTTCGATCCTTCGGGCAATCCGGTACAGAAGAAGATCAGCAGGATCTCATGGGATATCCAGGCGGCGGAAAAAGGCGGATATGAGCACTTTATGCTCAAAGAGATATACGAGCAGCCGCGTGCGGTAAAATCCGCTCTGGAGCCCAGGATCCGGGACGGTGAAGTCGTCCTCGATGAATTCAGCTGTTCCGCAAAGTATCTTCACAGTATCAGGAAGATCATCATTACAGCCTGCGGGTCCGCATATTATGCGGGATGCGCGTCCAGATATGCCATAGAACAGCTGTGCGGGATTCCGGTGGATGTGGAACTGGCCAGCGAACTGAGATACAGTGAGCCCCTGCTGGACCGGCACACGCTGCTCATCGTTATCTCCCAGTCGGGGGAAACAGCGGATACCATCGCCGCGCTGAAAGAAGGAAAGGCACGCGGGGCGAAAGTGCTTGCCGTCGTCAACGTGGTCGGAAGTACAGTCGCCAAACTGGCGGACTGGGTTTTATACACGTGGGCAGGTCCCGAGATCGCGGTCGCGACAACGAAAGGATATACGACACAGCTTACCGTTCTTTTCCTCTTTGCGCTGTCGACCGCAAAGAGGCTCGGCCGTATTCCGGAAGACCGTTATGCAGCGCTGGTGCGCGCATTGACGAATCTCCCCCGAAGAGTCCAGCAGGCGCTGGATATGAATCCGTCCATTCCTGCGCTGGCAAAGGAGTATTACCGGTACAGATCCATGTTTTTTATCGGAAGGAACACGGATTATGCGGCAGCGCTGGAAGGTGCGCTGAAGATGAAGGAGATATCCTATATCCACGCGGAGTGCTATGCGGCGGGCGAACTCAAACACGGCACCATTGCACTGATCGATGACCGTCAGCCGGTGGTAGCTGTGTGCTGCAACCGAGAGATAGAAGAAAAAACAGCCAGCAATATCGTGGAAGTCAAGGCGCGCGGAGCGGAAGTCATCGCCGTTGCGTTCAGAGGAGATCAGAAGATCCTGTCGCTCGCGGATCATGTTCTTTCCGTGCCGAAGACAGAGACGATCTTTTCGCCGCTGGTGGCGATCATTCCGCTTCAGCTGCTGGCCTATTACTTTGCCAGAGAGAACGGCTGCGATATCGACAAGCCGAAAAATCTGGCGAAATCCGTTACCGTTGAATGAATTCGGAAGGGGTTCGGAGATGACGAAGTATATTTTTGTCACCGGAGGAGTCGTGTCCGGGCTGGGAAAAGGGATCACGGCAGCTTCCTTGGGAAGACTTCTGAAAGCGCGCGGCCTCAAGGTCGCTGCGCAGAAACTGGATCCGTACATCAACGTCGATCCGGGAACGATGAGCCCGTATCAGCACGGCGAGGTCTATGTCACCGAGGACGGTGCGGAAACGGACCTTGATCTCGGACATTATGAACGCTTTATCGACGAGGATCTCAACAAGTTTTCCAATCTGACTACCGGAAAAGTTTACTGGAACGTCCTGAACAAGGAGCGCAGGGGAGAATATCTCGGGTCGACCGTACAGGTCATTCCGCATGTGACGGACGAGATCAAGGAATTCATCTACAGCGTAGGAAGGAAAACGGATGCAGACGTGGTCATTACCGAGATCGGCGGAACGATCGGAGATATCGAATCCCAGCCGTTCATCGAGGCGGTCCGTCAGATCTCGCTGGAAGCGGGAAGGGAAAACAGCCTGTTTATCCATGTGACGCTTGTTCCGTTCCTGAGGGGCTCTGACGAACACAAGACGAAACCGACCCAGCATTCCGTAAAGGAACTGCAGGGACTTGGGATCAATCCCAATATCATCGTGCTGCGGTGCGATGAGCCTCTTGAACCGGAGATCTTCCGCAAGGTGGCTCTTTTCTGCAACGTGAAGCCGGACTGCGTTATTGAGAACATAACGCTGTCCACGTTATACGAAGCACCGCTGATGCTTGAAAAATCCGGATTTTCCGGGATCGTATGCAGAGAACTGAATCTGGCTGCGCGGGAACCGGATCTCAGCGGATGGACTGAGATGGTCCGCAAAGAAAAGATCGCAGACCTGCCGGCCGTGGAGATCGGACTGGTCGGGAAATATGTGGCTCTTCATGACGCATATCTTTCCGTGGCGGAAGCATTGCGACACGCCGGATACGATCTGGGGTTCCGTGTGCATATCAACTGGATCGATTCCGAGCCCATTACCCCGGATACGGTAGAAGAACTGCTGTCGGGCATGGATGGGATCATCATTCCCGGAGGATTCGGAAGCAGAGGGATCGAAGGCATGATCCTTGCCGCGCAGTACGCGCGGGTACACAGAAAACCCTATTTCGGGATATGCCTCGGGATGCAGATCGAAGTGATCGAATTTGCCCGGAATGTCTGCGGATTGTCCGGGGCGAACTCGAGGGAATTCGACGAAGGTTCCAGATATAAGGTAATAGACTTCATGCCCGGGCAGAGCGACGAGATCGACAAGGGAGGCACGCTGAGGCTCGGCGCTTATCCCTGCGTGATCGGGGAAGGCACCGTAATGGAAAAATGCTACGGGAAGAGGAATATCAGCGAGCGGCACAGACACCGCTATGAGTTCAACAACGAATTCAGATCCGTCATGGAGGAACACGGTCTTGCGCTGAGCGGGATCTCGCCGGACGGAAGGCTTGTTGAAACGATCGAATTGCCGGATCATCCGTTTTTCGTTGGCGTCCAGTATCATCCCGAATTCAAAAGCAGACCGAACAGACCGCACCCGCTGTTCCTGGGTTTCATCATGGCTTCAGGGACAGAACGGGATAAGCATTGACAGAAAACCAATTCAGCACAGGCTAATCAGGAGGGGACTTCGATGAAACCATTGCCCAGATATATACCGATCGATTATTCAAAATATGCACCGGACATTGCGGATCCGGAGGTCAAGTATGGCCTTCCGAAAGAGGTCATATATTGCACGGACTGTGTCATGAGCAACCAGAAACCGAATTCCTGCCAGGAATTCGAGCATACAAAAGATTCCGTCAAGGAGAGTATGCATATCTCGGAGGATGGAGTTTGCGACGCCTGTCTGGCAAACAGGCATAAAAGAGACGGCAATATCGACTGGAATCAGAGGGAACAGGAACTGATCGAACTGTGCAACAGATACAGAAGAACAGACGGCAGATATGACTGTCTGGTCCCCGGAAGCGGTGGAAAGGACAGCTTCTACGCCAGCCATATGCTCAGGTACAAATACGGGATGCATCCGCTTACTGTGACATGGGCTCCTCATATCTACACGGATTGGGGATGGAAGAATTTTCAGGCATGGATCCATGCCGGTTTTGACAACTATCTCTGTACGCCGAACGGTCAGACGCATCGCTTGCTGACAAGGCTTGCCACAGAGAACCTGTTTCATCCGTTCCAGCCGTTCATTCTGGGGCAGAAACAGCTTGCGCCGAAGATGGCGGCAATGTTCGATATCCCGCTCGTCTTTTACGGAGAAAATGAGGCTGAATACGGAAATCCCATCGCAGATAACGAAACATCGCTGAGAGACAGCAGATTTTACGCGACGAACGGTAAAAGCAAGCTCTTTCTTGGCGGGGTTTCCGTTCAGGATCTTGAGGACGAATTCGATGTGGATCCGGCAGATCTTGCCATCTATCTTCCGCCGACAGAGGAAGAAATGGAGCGGCATAAGGTCGAGGTCCATTACCTCGGGTATTACCTCAAGTGGCATCCGCAGGGCGCTTACTATTACAGCGTTGAGAACGGAGGCTTTATTCCAAGTCCGGAAAGGACCGTCGGGACCTATTCAAAATACAACTCCATCGACGACAAGATCGATGACTTCTTCTACTACACCACTTGGATCAAGTTCGGGATCGGAAGGGCAACGTATGACGCGGCACAGGAGATCCGCAACGGCGAGATCACGAGGGAGGAGGGAGTCGCACTTGTCCGGAAATATGACGGAGAGTTCCCGAAACGGTTCTCGGAGGAGATCTTCCGTTATCTCTCTCTGGACGAGAAGCATTTTTCGGAAAAAACGAGAAGCTGCTTCGAACAGCCTGAAATGGATCTGCCGTATTTTGAACATCTTACCGACAGATTCCGTTCTCCCCATCTGTGGATCTATGAAAACGGACAGTGGAGGCTCCGTCACGAGGTGAAATAAAATGCCAAAGATCAGACTGATCTCCAGGCTGGATGTCAAAGATACCAATCTGGTCAAGGGTATTCAGCTGGAGGGGCTCAGAAAACTCGGAGACCCGAATCTGTTTGCACGGGATTACTACGAGGACGGGATCGACGAGATCCTCTACCTCGATATCGTTGCAAGCCTCTATAACAGAAACAACCTGTCCGACATCGTGGAAAGGACAACGGAAAACGTTTTTATCCCGATCACGGTGGCCGGAGGAATACGGAATCTGGACGACGTCCATAAGATCCTTCAGACCGGGGCAGATAAAGTCGCGATAAACACTGCGGCGATCAAACGGCCGGAGATCATTACGGAAGTCGCTGATGCATACGGCAGTCAATGTATGGTTCTGAGCATCGAAGCAAAGCAGACGGCGTCGGGCAGCTATGAGTGTTATTACGATAACGGCCGCGAACACAGCGGACTCGATGTACTGGAATGGGCAAAACGCGGGGAAGAACTCGGGGCGGGAGAGATCCTTCTGACTTCCGTCGATAAGGATGGCCTTATGCGGGGAATGGATCAGGAAATCATACGAAGGATATGCTCGGAAGTGCGGATCCCTGTCATCTGCGCGGGTGGAGCCGACAGCGCTAAGGAGATCGCACAGGCCGCATTCAACGGCGCTTCAGCTGTCGCTATCGGCGCTCTGCTGCACTATAAGAAAAAGACCGTGAATGAACTGAAAAGGGAACTGGTCGCTTTAGGCGTGGAGGTCAGACGATGAAAACGATCATCATCGATTACGGTCTTTC
Source organism: uncultured Faecalibacterium sp. (assembly GCA_946411155.1). Taxonomy (GTDB): domain Bacteria; phylum Bacillota; class Clostridia; order Oscillospirales; family Ruminococcaceae; genus RUG11783. Next base: position 9,532 of record CAMKDB010000034.1, on the reverse strand, counting down.
AAATCTGCTCAGCGTCAGAAGGGCAGTGGAATCCTGCGGGTTCGGGGCAGAGATCTCCTCCGATCCCGATACTGTCCGGAAAGCAGATTGCCTGATTTTGCCTGGCGTCGGTGCTTTTGCAAAAGGAATGGAGCAGCTCGGAAAACTCGGACTGATCCCGCTGATAAAAAGCCATGTGGAAAACGGAAATCCCTTTCTGGGAATCTGTCTGGGCATGCAAATGATGTTTTCCTCCAGTGAAGAAGGTGGGCTGCATGACGGGCTGGGTATCATTGAGGGAAGTGTTGAGAGGATCCCGGATGTGACAGCGGACGGAACACAGCAGAGAGTTCCGCATGTATCCTGGGAACAGATCTCATTTGATTCTGAGCGGAAACATATGCTGTTTTCCGGTATAGATGAGGGAAGTGAATTCTATTTCGTCCATTCCTATGAAGGAAAACCAAAGAATTTGAAGTCGCTCCTCGCCACCTGCGAATACGGCGGCAGGAAGATTTCCGCAATCGTAGCCAACGAAAAAGGTAATGCGGTCGGGTGCCAGTTCCATCCGGAAAAGAGCGGGCATATGGGACTGCAGCTTCTGAAGAATTTTCTTACTGATTTCAGCTGAATTGACTTGCTCTTGTCATTGCGACCCGATTCGCAATTGCTCCTCTAAAATTGCTGAAGCACCCGCGACAGTGTCGCGGGTGCTTCAGCGTATTATTCTTATCTCAGGCGAACAATGAGTACAGCAGCGGGGAGATGAACAGCAGATAGCCGAGGATCGACCAGAACAGGAAACGTTTCGTCAGGAACACCGCGATGAATTCCCGGATCAGCGCGGAAGGCCAGTAATACCACGCCACGTCCGCTCCGATTCCGGTGCACTTCATTCCGAGCTCCCTTGCGAGGCACAGGCAGCGGTAGATGTGATAGTTGCTCGAGACCAGCGCGATCTTTTTCTTTCCTGGCAGCGAATCGATGATCTGCTTGGAAAAGATCAGGTTCTCTCTTGTGGTTGTGGAACGGTCTTCCATGATGATGTGTTCCGGGGGAATGCCGTTTCCGAGAAGATAGCTTTTCATTGCCTGGGCTTCACTGAGTTTTTCGTCCTCTCCCTGTCCGCCGCTGGGGATGATGATGGGTTTCACCTTGCATTTTCTGTAGATTCGGATCGCTCTGTCCACGCGGTTGGAGAGCAGTTTCGTCATACGCTCGCCGCCTGCCAGACCGCAGCCGTGGATTATGACATAGTTGAAATTCATGCAGTGCGGCATGATCTGAATGAACAGAGAATACACCACGAAACTCAGTACCAGCGCGCTGAAATAGAAAACGGTCATGGCAAACAGCATCACCGGCAGGTCGATCTCTCCGATATCGATCAAACCGGAAAGATGCAGAACATATACCGCGGTGGCAATCTCACCCACACCAACGACGATGCCCAGGCAGAGCGACAGCAGATGGGAGAGACTGACGGATTCCCGTTTGATCATCTGGATGCCGTTCGTGATTAAAAGCGCGGGAGTCAGCAGCAGTCCCAGGAGGAAAAGGACGAAACAGGCTATGAGAAAATAGACCTGCGCGTCGCCTTTCAGAAATCCGGATACGAAAAATACGGATACGAGCAGCGAGAACATCAGCAGGAGGCTGTTGAGATAGCGCTGCGGACGCCAGACGGTGCAGAAGATCGTCACAGCCCAGACTGCGGCAAAAAACGGACCGATGAGCTGCAGATTTTCGATGATTCTGTCGATCATTTCGGCTTCTCCATTCAGAAATGTCTATTTGGAACGGTATTCCATCGGTGTAAAGCGGATGCCATTTACACATTGTTCCGTGTCCGTTTCGGCGAAACCCAGCTTCCTGTAGAAAGGAAGAGCGAAGGGTGCGGAGTTGAGCGTGACCGTTTTCCCGGAAAAGTCTTCCGTCATACGGCGGAAAAGCGCAGTTCCGACGCCCCGTCGCTGACAGTTCCCGTCGACGAAGAAGAAACAGATGTGTGCGTCGGATTCCCGGACGGCAAGAAGGCCGATCAGTTTGTCAGCTTCGTTGATAGCGCCGTAATAGCGAAGGCCGGACAGATATTCCGGATCCCAAAGTGTCTTCCGGAATTCTTCCACGCCTTCCTCAGAATAATCCGGGGCTTCGTAGATACAGAAAACATTCCAGCACAATTCAAGGGCTTCACAGATCCTGCTTTCGGGAAGAGGAAGCACAGTGAAGGCCAGAGGGATATCATTTCGGAACTGTTCCATGAAACGCACGCCTCTCCAAGAAGATGCCCTGAAGGATGCGTGTCCTGTCAGGGGCAGTCAATAGAGTATCAATTACGTATACTGTTATTATCTTCATCTGTCTGTGAGTGTCAACAAAGCAGGGTATCATGCTGCGGTTCCGGTATGTATTTCTTTGCTGACTGGCATCAGGGTTAATGTTATAATTTACACGATAAGCAATTTCTCCGGAGAAACCTGCGCGCATAGAATACGGAGCATGGCAGATGGGCGGGATCGTAACGTTCCGAAAGACATTCGATGAACTGACGAAAGAAGAACTGTACCGGCTGCTGAAGCAGCGGGTTGCGGTATTCGTGGTCGAGCAGAACTGCCCCTATATGGAATTGGACGATCTGGATCAGAAGGCGGTCCATGTCTGGCTGGAAGAAGACGGAAAGATGCTCGCGTATCTGCGGGTCATGGACAGAGGTGCGGAAGGTCCCGATGTCTCCATCGGACGGGTGCTTTCTGTGCAAAGGGGGCAGGGATACGGAAGCCGTGTTCTGAAGGAGGGGATCCGGGCATCGAAGGAAGTCTTCGGCGCGGAACGGATCTATCTGGAAGCGCAGGTCACTGCGATCCGTCTTTACGAGCGGCAGGGATTCCGGCAGGTATCCGGACCGTTCAGTCTGGACGGCATTCCCCATGTGGGGATGGTTCTGGACTGCACCGGAACGAATGAAGAATAAAGTTGGAATACGACAGGAGGATCTCATGGGTATTCGCTTTCATAAATCGATCAAACTGGGCAATTATCTGCGCCTGAATCTTTCGGGGAGCGGTGTGAGCGCAACGGTGGGCAAAAAAGGCGCTTCCATCAATATCGGTAAGCGCGGAACGTTCCTCAACCTCAGTCCCGCACTCGTCGGCGTGAACGGAACCGGTATCTCATACCGTCAGCGGATCCTGGGCGGGACCGGTTCCAAAAAGAAACAGAGCGTGAGCGCTTCCGAAAAGGTCAAGAAACCTGCGGAGACCCCGCAGACTGCGCCGACCGCTCCTGCTGTGCAGGAAGCACCGAAGCCCGCAGCCCACGTGATGCCGACGCCGTCGGATATCCTTGAGAATTACAGCAGGAGCCAGGAAGCGAGGATCAATATCCACAGATACGCGGATCCCGTAAGGACGCTGGAGGATTTCCGGCGTGATGTGGAGGAACTGGATTCCGAAGCCGCAAAGGAACTGGCTGCGCTCAATATCGCCGGAGACGAGGACACCATCGAGAGTTTCATTTCATCCTATATGAACAATCTCCAGCTGGCATACGATGTGCGTGTCAACTATGAACTGGAGGACCATATCCTCTACGTGGACCTGGATCTTCCCGAGATCGAGAACCTCAGCGAGGTCTATCCTGCACTGTCCAGAGGGAAGATCACGCAGAAGAAAAAGACAGCCGCGATGCTGCGCGAGGAATATGCTCAGACCGTCATGAGCCTCGGCGTTTTCCTCAGCGCCGGTTTTTTCAACCAGTCGCCTTATATCGACGAGATCGTCATGTCCGGTTTCACTACGGTCCGCAACAAGGACGGGGACCTGGTGGATCAGTATCTGTATTCCGTGAAATATACAAGGGAGATCTTTGAGCAGACAGAACTGTCCGAACTCGGGGATCTGTATGCGTTCATACTGAGATTCGAGAACAGGATCAATCTTTCCAAGACGTTCAGCTTCAAATCTGTCAAGCCGTATGAGATGGAATCCGTCATGCAGGTGAACGCCATGGTGGAGGACGCCGTCCTGGCTCTGAAGGAATGGGGCTATAAGTCAGCGGACATCAGCAGGATCTACGCGGAACTGTCCGCAATGAAACTGGAGTCCGTATCCGATTATGTACGCGAGGGGCTGCGTCTGCTCAGCGAAAGCGCGGAGAGCTGATCTGCCCGGGAACAGCGATTGTGAAAAGGTAAAGCCAGATGTCCGTTCAGCAAAGTCGATCCCAGAGGGAAGCGCCGCTGCTTTCCGTCGTGATCCCAGTCTACAACATGGAGACCTATCTCAGGAACTGCCTGGATTCGGTTGCTTCATCTTCCTGTAAGGATCTGGAGATGATCTGCGTGGACGACGGTTCCACAGACCGGTCCATGGAGATCCTTCGGGAGTATGGGGATAAAGATCCCCGTATCCGGATCCTGACGCAGGACCATCAGTATGCCGGCGCTGCGCGGAATGCAGGAATCCGGGCAGCCAGAGGGAAATATATCCATTTTCTTGACTCGGACGACGAGATCCTGCCGGACGCCTATGAAATAATGATCGGAGCTGCGGAGGCGGCGGACGCCGAAGTATGCGAATGTCTGTATACCAACGTCGATGCCGGAACGGGTGAAACGGTCGGAGAACCGTTCTTTTTCTCATATGACCGACAGGCACCGTATCTTTCCCTTTACGACGGAGGAAAGAGCGAATACACGCTGATCCGGGGACACGTGGTTCCCTGGAATAAGATTTATCTGAGAAGTTTTCTGACGGAGAACGACATCCGTTTTGACGATCTGATCTGCGCTGAGGACCGGTCTTTTTATTTCGGCGTCATCCTCAAAGCGAGACGGATCGTGCGCGTGCAGGACCGTTTAGTCCTGCACCGCATCCGGATCGGGACTTCTCTGGACGGGAGCGATATCCGGCTCAGGCATTTTGATGTTGAGTTCCGGTCTTTTGAGCATATCTGGGAACTGGCAAAAGACGCTCCGGAAGGGATCAGGATGCAGATCCTCGGAAACTGTATCGGAGACAGTTATTTCTATTACCGCCGTTCTGCGGGAACACCGTACGAAGAGGGCATCCGGAAAGAGCTCTACGAATACTGGAGACCGTACCTGCCGGTCTGCGGTAAAAATGTTTTTAAAACGGAGTGGTTTCTGATCTATATGGAGATCGCCGCCGAACTGACTGACGGATGGCGGGGGAGACTGACCCGCTTACTTGTCCACAGATATATGAAGACCAGACCCCGGAAGGATGCCCTGGCCCGCTACGAAAGAGCGGGGATCCGGCTCCTGATCTACCGGATTCTGATATCGCCCTATAAAAGAGATATGGACTGATCCAGCTCAATTCAGAAAAATCGTTCACAGAAAAAGGCTGCACATGCGGATCGATCCTCTGCCCGGAAAAATGAATGCAAGAACGATGGTGTTTTCCTTCGATGAGAAGTACGCCAAATACTTTTCTGTCCTTCTTGCGTCGCTGTTCGAGCACGCGGACCGTTCGGTGCCCTACGATCTGGTCGTGCTGTATGACGCGCTGTCCCAGGAGACGATGGACCAGATCCGGAAGATGCTTCCGGAAGGATTCTTTATCCGTTATTTCGATGTCGGTGCGCTTGCGCCTGAGATCCTCGGCGACCTGAGCGGCCGGCTGTCATTCGGAAAATGGGCGTTGTCCACTTTCTACGACCTTCTTGTCCCGTTATTGATGCCGGAGTACGAGAGGGTCGTTTATTTCGATACGGACATCGTTTTTGGCGCGGATCCCGGAGAGTTGTTTGAAATGTCTTTCGAAGGCAGACCCCTGATCGCTGTCAGGGATACCTTTTCCGCCGCATACCGGATGCTGCCGGATCACCGCTTCCTTACGGATCAGGCTTCATTTATCCGCAGGTACCTGGGGGAGGGTTATGCAGACAGATATTTCAACGCTGGTGTTCTGGTCTATGATATCCCCGCCATCGATATGAAACAGTACCGGAGAAGGATGAACGAAGCGATGGCGTTTCCCGCTCTTCCCGCTGCAGACCAGGATGTGTTCAACTATATCTTCACAGATAACGTGACGCTTGCTCCTCCGCGCCTGAATCTGCAGGTTTCGATTTTCAAGCAGTTCCGGGATCATCCCGACGATGCGGAGGCGGGAGGATACAGGGAGGCGGCGGACGAAGCCGCCGTGCTCCACTACACGACGCATGAAAAGCCGTGGTTCTATCCGGATTGCCAGATGAGCGGATCGTTCTGGGAAAATGCGGAGCGCTCTCCTTTCTATGAGGAGATCCTTCTTGAAAATATCCGCAGGCTCCGCGGGGAGACGGGGAAGCGCCCAGCAAAGGAGCGGCTGTTTGCCTTCCTTTTGAGATCTTTCCAGCGGTTCGGCCTGTATCCGAGGCGGAAACTGACAAGAAGCCAGCGGCGACTTGTGATCCTGGAAGAGAAACTCAGGGAATACAGAAAAAGGAGTTCGCGCTGAGAAAAGGCATACCTTGGAAGTGCGGCGGGAACGCGGCGGGAACGGATGATGAACGGATTGACAGGAGGCAGTATGGACTATTCGAGAAAAACGGGAAGAATCGGCAATCCTTCTGTTTTTCTGCCGGCGGAGGAACTGTTCCGCCGGATGAAGGAGGAGACCGGAGATTTCTCCAGGTATATGGAAGACGTGGCGGAAGGAACGTACTGGATCTATCGCGGTAAAGACGTCTATGGTACCTACAGTTACGGCAGAAGGAACACCTGTTTCTGGGTCTTTTCGGATAGAAGATTTTCTTCTCTGGAAGAAGCGAAGGCATATCTGGATTACACCGGGCTCGCGCCGCTCACGGACCGGATCCGTGGTTCTGTTGTGATCGTCACGCCGGTCACGGGCGAATGGACCCAGAAAGATGCCGATGCCGTGATGATCCTTCAGCGTATGGCGATCGACTGCCTGCTGGACTGGTTCGGCTCTTTCGGCAGGAACTATCTGATCGGGGAGGGAAAAGGCGCCGATTTCATCCATGACTTCGTATGCACGTCGCCGGAGATCGCTATTCGTACGGCAGGAGCACTGGTGTTAGGCGGTGAGCGTCATCCGGACCGGGCAAAGTTCAATAATTCTTCTTTCGGTCTGTCTGTTCCGGCTTTTCCGGCTTATCTGATCGATGTAAAGCCAAATACCTTGTCAGCATATCTCGGGCTTTCCGGTATGGAAAATGCGGTGCGTACAGAGAAGCGGGGGCTTGTTGCCTATACTTCTGTTTCGCAGGAAGCGCTTCAGACCGTATCGGATTGCAGTGAGATGACTCTTCCGGAAGCGGTACAGACGGTCTACGACAGTTTTCTCCGCATGCGTATGCGGATTCCGGTCTCTCCGGGAAGGAACCATTTCCTTGATGCGGAGTACTTCGCTCCTTACCTGATGCTGTCTCCGGAGGAATACGGACTGACTGAGATCTGTCATGAGGACGGCGAGACGGTGGATGGGACGGTCATCTGCCGCTGGTATGAATACCTGCCTGAAGAGGCGCTGTCCGGAAAAGCGGACGGGAAGATCCCGGTGATTCTGCTTCTGCACGGTCATTGCGATGATCCGCGCTCCCTGGTGGAGCAGTGCGGATTCCTGAAACTTGCAGGGAAGGAAAGAATCGCCGTGATCGCGCCGGATCATCAGGAGATTCCGGACACCTCCGCGGAAGATCTGCATCGGGATATGACCAAGGTCCGTCAGATCGGCAGATTTCTTGAGCATGTTCTGAAAACTTATCCTTTTCTGGATGCGGAACGGGTCTATGTGACCGGATTCTCCAGAGGCGGACTCAATACATGCCTTCAGGCTTTCTTCGAGAGCGGACGGTATGCGGCCGCTGCGCCGCTGTCTGGACTGGGATTGTTCGGTGTCGGAACCGCGGGCACGGCGCTCACATACGGGGACTGGCTGAAGACCGGAAACAGCTGCTCTCTGCCCGCTTATATCCTGGTTTGCGGCAGGGACAGCGTGTTTGCGGACCGTTTTGGACTACGCTCCCGCCTGAAACTGATTTCCGGATATACCCGCGATACGGCCGGCGGCGCGTCGGATGCGCTGAACATCTTCCGCACGATGAACGGGCTTCCCGTGCTCAGCGCGGAGGAATATGATTTTGAACGATATCCCTTCTGGGGCTTTCCCATGGAGGAACTTCCCTGTGTTCAGACCCCGGACCTGTTATTCAGGAAAGGGGAGATCCGGAACGGGACGGGCGAACCGGTGCTTCGGTTCTCCGTAGCGGAAGGACTGGAACACGCCCTGTATTACGCTTATGCGGATGAGGTGTGGGACTTCTGCAGGCATTTCAGCAGGGACCCGGAGACCGGAACGGTCCTGTATTCCGGATAAGAGATCTTTCCCGCAGAGAAAACAGAGCCGGAGGTAACGGAACACGATGATTACAAAAGCAAACACGGTTCATGGAATCTATGAAGCGGTCAGAAGCCGGAAGGGTTATTCTCTTTTTAAAGGGATCCGGTACGGAAGAGCGCGCAGATTCATGGCGCCGGAAACACCTGAGAGATTCAGCGGTGTCCGGCTGGCCGGCAGTTTCGGTCCGGTAAGCCCTCAGCCGCCGTTCAGCCCCGACGACGAAACGGGAAGACCGAGGAAAGAAATGGAGGGTTATCCCTATCCTCCGGAGATGAGTGAGGACTGCCTGTTCCTGAATGTCTATACGCCCGCACAGTCGGCGGATGACCGTCTGCCGGTGCTGTTTTATATCCACGGCGGAGGATTCCAGACATGGTACGGGTCCTGCTATGAGTACTGCGGCGACGGATTCTGTGAGAAGGGAGCGGTCGTTGTCACGATCAATTACAGGCTGGGTGTCTTCGGCTTTTTCGCACATCGGGAACTCCGGACGGAAAGCGGATACGGAGCAAGCGGGAATTACGGACTGATGGACCAGCTTCTTGCACTGCGGTGGGTGAAGGAGAATATCGGGCAGTTCGGCGGAGATCCGGAGAATATCACGATCCTCGGACAATCCGCCGGAGCCATGTCTGTCCAGATGCTGTGTTCCAACCCGCTGTCCGCAGGATTGTTCAGGCATGCGGCGCTTCATTCGGGAGCCGGCATGAGATCAATCATGGGGGATTGTGATCTGGACAGCGGCGAAAGAAAAGGCGCTGATTTCCTGAAATACTGCTGTATGGAAAGTGTGGGAGAACTCCGGAAGATGCCTTGGGAGGATCTGGAGGGAAAAAGCCGCTTGTTCTGTCAGGAAAGCAGAACGATGTTCGCTCCGGTGATCGACGGCAGGTATTTCTTTGCTGACCCGGCAGAATGCGTGTGGAAGCATTTCATGCATGACGTCGATTATCTGATGGGCTCTACCATCGATGAAGGATATGCGGAGAACACGCCAATTCCGTTGTTCGCAGCGATGACGCCTAATATGCGCGCTCTTGCAAAGGCGATGATCGACGCGGGATACCGCGCGCCATATCTGTACTGCTTTGACAGACCGCAGCCGGGCGATGATAATGCCGGTACACCGCATTCCTGTGATAACCGGTATCTTTTCAAATCCCTTGACGAATCCCACA